>CAYTVR010000385.1:0-5980 GCA_964441245.1 uncultured Saprospiraceae bacterium
AATCATTGAAAATATCATCAAGGATTATTCAACCAAAGACTATGATTATCTTGAAGCCTATCCCAAGAAAAGTGAATCCTCCTGCGAAGGAAATTTCAAAGGACCCTTGGAACTATATAAGAGATACGATTTCAAGATAAATAAAGAGTATGATAATTATTATGTAATGAGGAAAAAATTAAATTAATGGAAACAGAAACTAAAAAGGACCCAGAATTTTTAAAATACGTTTATCAATTAAATGAAGGTGTTGAACTGACAGAGGCGCTTAAATTGAGTTTGGAAAAAATCGATGAGATTGACATCGCTCAATTAAACAGAATTGGTTTTAATACGTACGAAAAAGGTAAATGGACCATTCATACCATCTTACAACACCTCATAGATTGGGAAAGAATTTGGTGTTTTAGAGCCATAATTTTTGCTCGTGGAGAAGGAACGATCCCAGAAGCACATGACCAGGAAATAATGAGTGAAAATTCGAATGCAAATGAACGCTCTATTGAACAGTTGATAAATGAGCTTCGAGTGGTACGCCAATCCACAATAATGCTGTATGAATCTTTCAACAAAAAAACACTTGAAACCAACTGTATATTTTTTGAATACGAAATGCCTCTTTTTGCCATTGGACTCACGATTACCGCGCATCAAATACATCATTTAAATGTAATAAAAGAAAGGTACATCCCATTAGATGGATAATTAATTAGAGTGGATTAAAGATTAAGGATGCTAAAATTAAGGATTATTCGCTCAGACACAAAAAAGCACCTTGTTTACGGTTGAGGGAATAATTCTTAATCTTCAATCCTTAATTTTTAATCTTTAATCAAAACACAAGCTGATCCCCCCCCTCTAATTAGATATATAACATTCCAACTCTTTATTCGCATGGCTCATGTTTTATTCAGTCCTCTCATACACCCAATCATTCAACCGCATTAAAAAATCCACTTAATCTATGTATTATGCTGATGAAATCCTAGTAGCCCTTCAAAATCCCAACAGCAATGGGATACTGACTTTTGTGCTTGGATTTTTGTTTATGATTGTGGTCTACAATATCATGTTGTATTATCAGCATAGGAATCCAACTTACCTGTATTATACCCTCTATACCTTTTTAATTATTCTCAGTTCACTCTATTATGTGGAGTCAGATTTTTTCAATCTTTTGTTAAAACCAATTAAACCAATACTCTTTGATTTTATAGCTTTTAATAGATGGTTATATAATTCTTTTTACTTTCTATTCGCCTTTAGTTTTGTGGATCTAAAATCAGTTTCAAAGACTTGGTTCAAAGTTATAATCTATCCGATCTATGCGCTTTTGGTTGTTGCCGTTGTGATGCAGCTCGCTTCACTTATAATGGGAGATCCTCAGTTTATCAGTAATGTTTTTTCTCGGTTTTTCATACCTTATATTTTCTTGCATTCTTTGGTTGGGTATTATATTTTATTTAAAATCGAAGCGAAATTTAAGTACTACATAATTATTGGATCTTTTGTATTGCTCATTGCTTCATTGACAGGGGCAGCCATCTACTACTTAGACCTACTGCCAAGAGACAACTATCTGCGAGATTCCATATTTTACTTTGGAGTGGTCGTGGAGAATATTTTATTCTCACTCGCATTGGCCCATCAGCAAAAATATATTCTTGAAGAAAAAAATAGGATCATCCTCGAAGACAAAGAGAAGCGTTTAAAAATGGTCATTGAAGCACAGGAGAAAGAAAGGGGAAGAATTGCTCAAGACTTGCACGATGGTGTTCTGCAACAAATTGGTGGGGTGATTCTTCAAACCAGGAACTTAATAGGGCATGGTGAAGTAATCAACCCACAACAAGTTGATGGTATATTGAAACATCTGATTAGTACAACTGATGAATTAAGAAATATATCACATCAGATGATGCCAAAATCATTGAGCGAGTTGGGAGTGGTTGAGGCCATAGAAGACATGCTAAGTCTGAATTTGCCTTATGCAAACATTGATTATTCATTTGAATACTTCAAAATTGATGAAAGATTACCAGAGAATGTCGAGCTACTCTTGTTTCGTGTGGCTCAGGAATTAGTAAATAACATTATAAAACATAGTGGTGCCAGTGAAGTGAATTTTCAATTGTTTACAGCAAATCAAAACGTAGTGATGATCGTAGAAGATAATGGGGTAGGAATATCAACCAATTATAAAAAGAATGGAATTGGAATTCAAAATATAAATAGCAGGGTGGAGTCGATGAATGGAATTGTTTCCTTTGAATCAGGAGTTAAACAGGGAACACTAGTTACACTTAAAGTTCCGATTTGAAAAACTCAGTCTAGATTTGATGAAAACTATTCAAGAATGATTTAATGGAAATGAAACATACGCAATAGACCACCAAACGAAGATCAAAATCTATTGATGAAATTTTAAATTACTTTTAAGAAAAAATAGATTTATAATGACAGATAAAGAATCAATTAAGAACTGTGTTTTTTGTAAAATATTGAAAGGAGAAATACCGGTCAGTATGATTTATGAAGATGAAAAAGTGGCAGTCTTTGTGGATTTACAACCTGTAAATGAAGGGCATTTGTTAATAATACCAAAGTATCATGCGCCATATATGAAAGATGTAGATACAGGTACTTTACAACATATTATGGCAACTGCAAAGAAAATGAATGCTGCATTGAGAGCATCGAAATATAAATGTGAAGGGGTGAATTTATTTGTAGCAGATGGGGAAGCAGCGCAGCAAGAAGTTTTTCACTTTCATCTTCATGTTTATCCAAGATTTAAAGAGGATGGATTTGGATTCAAATATGATAGATCAAAACATTTCATTGTGTCAGATAGAAAAAAAATGGATGAAATAGCAGTAGAATTGTCTGCGAAAATGAACGCTATCTAAGGCAAAGTATAAAAAGTCAATTTGAGCTAAACGCTGTCATTAGGTATGTGCAGATGCTTTGACATAAAACAAAAAAGACAATGCAGAATTATATTGATTTAGCAGAAAAAAATGGAGTTACTCTTTTAGAAAAAGGGACCTGCCAATTTTGTGGTGCTGATACCAAAAGAGGAATATATGAATGTTTAGAAATTTTTAATCTTGGATTTCAAACTATTGATTTTTCTAATATTGAAAATCACATATATAGATTTCTGATTGTGGATGCTCATACTTTACAGCACCCAGAGATTCACGGAAGATGGAGTAATCATTTTCATCTTTCAAGGTTACATTTGATTTTTAAATATGATGTTAAATGGACTTATCGTTTATCTCCAATATTTAGTGATCATTTGAATAAGTATAAAATTTATAATCAGGAAGAGTATTTAAATCCACCAGAAATACTTAAAAGAGGAAACATTACAACAACGGATATTCTAGAAAAATCAATGCATGAAGAAGAGTGCAAGGATTTAATCAAAAACTGGGCATTGGAGGTTTACGAAAAATGGAGTAATCACCACGCTGTAGTTGATGATCTTGTGAAAGGATTTAACAAGATAAAATAGAGAACGGTCTGCTGCCAACAGGAATACTACGGTTATAGCCAATACGAAAGCGTTTGATTAAAGGCCAGAACATTTAACCAAACGCTTTCGTGGTTTCTAGTTTCTAAAAAAAAAAACAAGAATATTACAACCTATAATTCTGCTACTCGGCAGGCATTACATGATCCACCAAAAGACGCACTTCGGACTTCACAAGTGTTCTGGTCGAATTAATACGTTTACCGATCTGCTCATCCTCCATGTCACCATATACGGCCGTCCAAGCTTTTTCGTCGCTTTTGCCCATGTCTTCCCAGCTGTCGTAAAAATCAATTGTAGAAGCTTGATAAGGAAGTTCTGATCCGCGAGGTAACACCAAAGATCCAATCAGCCATCCTGCTCTGTTGCCCATTTCCATGCTCTTTTCAATGAAGGGCTTTGCGAATTTTGTTTCCATTTCCATCCATTGATCCCAACCGCCTGCAGGGACGCTCATGAAATTTTCTACTCTATATTTTGGGTTTTTGGCGCCGGGTGCAAATAAGACCTCTAGTCCTGTCCATATTTCCCTTTTGACTATGTCTCGATATGTATTTGCACTGTCAGCGGCCATCCGTTGATCTTCTGGTAATGCTTTGAAGAATTTCTCGAAGGTACTGCTGTCTTCTGCATCCATAGCTTTCCAGTTTTTATAGTGGGTAATCGTCAGGAAATCATATTCGTTATCTGTCCCACTTGGAAACACAACACGTTCTAGTTCCCAGCCGGTAATATAGCCTGCTTTTAATCGGGCCTCATGAATCATTTTCCATGCCTTTTCACATTCGCGGTATTTTGTCATCATACCTGGTTTTACTTTCATATATTCGACGATGACATATTGCTTCTCGTCATCTTGAGCATAAAGGCTGCTACTAGAATAAAAAGTGAAAAATACTAAAGAGAGAATTGAAATAAATACTTTCATTGTGGATGGTTTTAGAGTTTTAATAATGAAATAATAATGTGAATATGGGGTGGGGGGTAGCTGGGTTTTGATTGGGGGGGAATTGATTAAGGATTAAGGATTAAAAATTAAGAATTAAGGATTTTGTCCTCAATTGTAATTAATGTGTTTTTTCGTGTTTGAGTGAATAATCCTTAATCCCGACTCGGGCTGACAGTAGTCGGCTGGGTTTAATCCATCCTGATTAATTCAATTAATGCTAGGAAAAAAAAGAATTGCTGAAATTCTGGTTGGATTTTTCAATTGGTTTTTTGCTTGGAACGCTTAAGCATTCTTTAGTGCTCTCCAAAGATAAGTGTATGTCTCTTAAATCCCCTTCAGGTATTCACGAATGTCTTCACCTATTCCGCATAGGGAAACAAATACTAGCACTTATTTCGCATCAGATGGAATAGGATGGCCATAAGGGGTTGATTATTAGTTGTTTGCGAATGGGTTTTGGTGAGCGCCCAAACTCTTCGGGAAAAGAGTGAGAAAAGCAATTTGGATCATTGAATCCTAGATTGTAGGCGATTTTGGAGCTGTTTTGATGAGGGGCTTCAGAAAATGGTGTCTTTCTCACGCAACCCCTAACCCCTAAAGGGGAAATCTGCCCGCAGACACCATTTATTGAACACTATCGTTTTGATCCGTCGTTTGAAGAAGTTCGAGCGTTTTCTGGAGCTGAATGCTTCGGATAAAGGGAGAAGGAATCTATTCGATTTACCCAAATAGATTAGCGACTACATTAAAATTAGTCACTTGATTGTCAGACAATGTCGCTCGAATTTCATTTGACAACAAACCACTCCCACCGCCAAAATGTTGGATGACTTTCAACTTAGGATGTAACTTGTTGAGTAGCGCCCTTACTTTATTTTCCTCGTTTTGGGTAATACCACTTCCGAGTAATAATAAATCATAAGTATTTAACTGACATTTTTCAATGACCTGCTTCGTTTCCGTTGTTCCTTCTGCTTGCCAATTTGGATTAGCATTTATGAGCCGAATAAGGGTTTGAAGTAACTCTGAATGCTTGCTAAAAACAAGAATGTCTATTTTTTTCATAATTTTTTTGTGAATGCCGAGACCGGTTTTCTATTTCGAGGACTTTGCGCTCTGGTTTTGTAAGCACCATCCAAAGCATCAGTATTACCCAAATAGCCCAATGCACCCATACAAACAGGACTGCTGTTTTCGGCTAAGTTCAATACTTGATTGAGCTTTTCTTTATCAAAGCCTGCCATCAAATGACCGTAAATATCTCGATGAACGGCTTGTAGTAGGAGTTGAGCATTTGCCATTCCCAAATCATGGGATGCCCAATCGTTAGGTTTCCCTGTGTTGGTGAAAGTATTTTTGTGAATAGCGACAAAAAGCACACTTGCCGACTTTGTCCACGGTTGATTTCCTGGAGCAAGACAAGCCCAAAGTTTTTCAAAACCCTCCGTGCCTCGATGTGCATAAACATAGTGCCACGGCTGTTCATTATA
>CAYTVR010000386.1:0-5958 GCA_964441245.1 uncultured Saprospiraceae bacterium
AAGCGATGAGACAAAGTCGAAAAGAAACAGCTTGGAAAAAGAGTAGAAAATTTGGTGATGTCAAAGGTGGAAGAATGAGACCTAAATTGGCGGATAATATTTTCAATAGACAACACAATTTAGAAACACCAAACGAAAATGAAGAAACACCAATCTTTATTAAAGATAATCCCTCAAGAGATTTCTTTTTTCCAGTTTCAGTCGAAGAAATAAGTGAGTTTTTAAATAAGTTACCCAAAGAACAAACCGAAAATCTAACACACATTTGGTTAAGAAAGATGACCAAAAAAGAATATGAAAAAGAAGGAAGTGTCCAAGGCTGTTTTATTTGTGGAAGTGGTGTAAGTTTAATTGTCCTCTACCCATTTCCAATAGATATGAAAATGAAATTCGGAAAGAAAAAACCATTAAAAAAGATAATCAAATGGTATTCAAATTACGAGCCAGAATTAATCGAAGAAAATGGGAATTGGCAATTACTATGGACAGAAGAGAAAATAAAAAGATATTATCTTGAAGGCTTATTGCTTCATGAAATCGGACATAAAGTAGATAGCGTTTACGGAAGATATTGGAGCAAAAATTACAAAGAACGAGCAGAAAAATTTGCAGATAATTTCGCCTATTATTGGGGTGATAAAATCAGAAATGAAATTGAATAAAAAAGAATATGAACGCCCAACAATGCATAGCTATGCGAGACAGCTAATGTCAATTCTCCGTCCTTCTCGCTGCCACAGTCCACCAAAATCAAGATATTTTAAGTTGGTGCCTATATTATGATAGTCCAAAAACTATAAATATGTATAAAAAAGTTTTAATTCCAATTTCTTGCCTTTGATTTATATATATATTCCTGGCCATTAGATTAGAAATGGGAGGTAACGAAGCTAATTTCCCTTTACTTCCAAAATCATAAGTATTGTATAATTAATAATGAACAAAAGTGAAACCCCGATAAATTCAATTGAATCTGTCGGGGAATTATCACAGTCTTTATATTTATTAATTCACATTGATGGTTACTTGACTGGACCTTGAAGACCAAGCATCTCGTCGATAATTGCATCCACGGACTGCATAGCGGTAGATGCCACTTCCTTGACCTGTCCAGACAAACGAATCATTTCCCGACGTAGTCGTTGTGGAATTGACATATATCACAGACAATATACTGCCTCCTGCACTATATTTAGCAAATCGTACCCAGTGATAAGGATGATCAATCGGATCGGTGTTTCTATAAGTAAGGTGTACCATGCCAGAACCTAAAGAGGTAGCATTGAAATTGGAAGGGCGATGGAACCCATCAGGATAAAACAATCGAGCCATTCGCTTATCATCATCGGTAAAAGAATTACTGGATGCAAACCAACCGGTATTCATTACTGAATTACTTGGAGAGATGTCCGTACCATGTAAATGTATTCCGTTTGAACTGTTAGCAATTTCGAACCCAACAGTAATTCCAAATACAATCATAATTTGTCGACGCTTTCTTATATAACCATCATGAGTATCCGAAATGGAGATGAACTCTCCAGGATTTCCATTTAGTGATCCACTTGCGGCCACAATTATATTGTTCGGTAAATTCTGCAAGCCACTAGGTAAAATATTATCTGCCTCTGATCCAATGATTATATCTGCATTAGATTGTGATGTCGTTTCAATATAACGCAATTCACATTCTTCTATATCATTCCAACGATCGGCTGCTTCTCGAATGGCAGTAACCCAGCCATTTCCGCAATCATTCTGAACACTTGGACGAATGAAATATCTCACATCATTCACATCGCTCCATCTTACTGCATTATTCCTATCTGATATCCCTCGCTGACGCACACTTGCAGGCATATCGGATGCATCAGGATCTTTAGGATATTCAGAGACTATTTCTCCACGAATGCTCTTCAATAAATCCTCCACTACATATCCCATATTCGATGCTACAAATACAATATCAGCTTTAAATTCTATCGAATCCTGATGAAAACCCTGGTCCAAGAGGTACTCTGTAATTTCAATTTTATCATCAATGGTATATAATTCAATTTCCATCATATTTTCTTTTTGACAGGAAGAAAAGAGAAGTACAATAAAAAATGTCGATAATAATCCGACTTTACTAATTTGACTTTTGGCGTTCTTTCGATTTAATTTAAACAATTTCATCATTAGGGGTTTTAAAAAGTAGGTGATTAATATGACTAAGTCATGATTGAAAAATAATTTTACTGGACAAAGAAATTCCAGCACTACAATGACTATTGAAGCACTTTCAATTCATAATATATTTAATTAGAAAAAAAGGTAAGAATACCAGCATCATAATTACTAATGCAATAGTAAGGGTTCAAATGAGTTGGTTTTTCACCCAAAAAGGTGATATTATAAAAAAATAGAATAACCAACCTTGCATTTAGCTGAATGAACACTTTCACTAAATAAATGTTATCTAATTAATAAAATGCAACTGGTGTTAAAATAAGGTCCCCCAATTCCCAGTTTAAAAAAAGAAACACGTTTTCTAGTTACAACACTGCGAAATTATACTTTTCGTTATGTGTCGCTATTCATATTTAACCTTTTAATCAAAATTATTTATTATGAAAAAAGTAAGTATTCAATCATTTTTAGTGCTCTTGATGCTAGCGTTTATGATTACTTCTTGTAGTGAAGAAATAAACGATGGATTCCCCGAGCAGAATCTTAAGACCGATGAATTATCAGAAGAAACTTCATCAGTTATCCTATTATCACTTGATGAAATTATCGATCCAGTTCTTAGTAAACAACTGCCCAAAACCAAAAGTCACTTGCAGCAGATTATTGCTACCGAGTACAATCATCTTTTCTCTGAGTATGATTTAGACGCTTGGAGTATTACTTCCGATTACGTTACTATCAAAAAATATCGTGATGTTTCGGAGTATACTTTTGTTGGAGCTATTCCGCATGCCAGTAATCGATCATTAGATCAGGTCATCTATTTAACCATGAGCTTTAATGCGAATGACAATCTGATAAATGATGCTGCCTTCTACCTTAAAGAGGTACATTCTCTCTCTTTTGACAAAGAAGGAAAAATGCTAGACCCTGAGGAGGCAGTTACCAGAGGAGGAGGTAAGTACACACCTAAACCTAAATTACCCAGTAAACCACCCAAAGACGTTCTCTGTCGTTTTTTAAATCAAAATTTCCCGAACGGTGCCTATACTATAGCTTATTGTGGGGGGACACCAGGAACAACTGATTATATACCGCAATGGGTGATGGATATTTGGTTGGAAAGTATGGGGCTGCTGCCAATTTATGTTTTCAACGATTTATATATTCTTACCGATCCACCTGTAAATCCCTATATTGGCGATTGGGATACAGAATCATTCGATGACTTTGATTTCTCAGTATACCCAGGATTAGAAGATGCCATTGTCCATTTTTATCATGACTACATGATCGTTGAATCTCCCGGAGTAGTGGTCAATTTACCAGACAAATTATTAACCTTAGAGGAGCACCTCAATAAACAGACTTTAATTGATTCCTTTTTCCAGTGGTTAGAAGAATTACGCACCAGCAACCCCAACGCCCATAATTATATGGTCAATGTCAATCCGAGCTTAGTCGCGGTATACTTTAGCATTTTTGCTGATTTTAATGCTAGCAATCCTATAAATGCCGGGGTATATCTTGGCGTTCCCAATGGAGAAAATTCGTCCAATCCTGACCTTGCCTGTTTAACTGAAGCCAGTGAAAGCTTATTGGACCCTGGTAGCAATGCGCTGATTAATATGGTTCATTTTTCTCAAGGATTAATCACTCTTCAACAGTTTACCGCTAATTTGCTTTCAGTGTGTAATTAACAAGAAATATAAGTCACTTTAAAGACTTTCAATTACTCGCTCCTAGTACTAACTGGGAGCGAGTTACTTTTTTTTTAGAATTAAAATATTTGTGGAAAGATCATTTAAGCAATCTTAATTGATGATTGATCACTAAAAAAATATATGCCCAATTCGCTGAATAGGATTAAATCATTAATGTTTGGATTATGTCAGGTTTAGCTCATTGATTTAAATAATTTATACTTGAATCTGCAAATCTGATTACCATTTCGTAGATATTAATTTCTAGAACAAGCGTGATGAAGCAATGCCACTTATCGGTCGCACTACGCATCTCGTGAATCGTTAGAAATAAATAAAGAAAATGAAAATTGCAGCTCACATATTTATAGTTTTTATTTCTTTGAAATTAATCGGTTGTTCAAAAAGTCCAAAGCCATATAGTAAATTTGAGTCTGAATTAAAAGAGGCCATTTGTGATTGTATTAGTTTAGATGCTAATAATTATTCAAAAGACCAATTCATGAAAGAATATGATAAATGCCAAAACAAAACTTCATCCATTTTAAATTTTGGACTTGATAAATTCGAAGAAGATCCAGGACTTTCAAAAATGGATTACATTTCAAAAATGGTTAGCATTGTTCTTGAACTCTCAGATCAATGTATGAGAAAGTATGGGAAAGTAAATCCTTAAAAAAAATAGCAAGATAAAAGTTAGTAAACAATAACTTAGGAAAAGTAAACTGGAATGAGTATTCTCAAATTGAAAAAAGAAAGCTGTGCCTAAACATGTGATGATGATGTCAGCTTGGCTTTGCCAAACCTGCCAAATATAGCCAAGACCTTTAGCATAGTTTAAAACGAAATTGTAAATTTAGTTCTAATGGTCATTAATAATTAAAATGAAAAACGAGATATGGGCCTATTACAGAAAATTTTTGGTTTAAAAAATAGCCATTCAGAACACTTAACAAGTCAGGATTTATTAAAATTACTTTTTATCTCATCAGAAAAGCGGGATTCCAAAAAGTTGATTCGACTTATAGATAAGAATGAAGAACTAATTCTCAAATATTTTAAAGATTGGAAAACTGTACCAAATGAATATCGAGAGGGTTCTAAAGCAAGAACGTATGTAAATACTTTAATGATAATTGCAAAACATTTTGCGGGTAATGGAAATTCTACCTTGATGGATATACTCAATCCAACTGGAGCAAATGATTTGTTTGATCGATGGCATAATACTTTAGATGCTGCACATGATTTAATTAAAGAAAATAATAATGATCAAGCAATTGATATTTTAAACAAATTATTGAATGAGTTAAATGATTTATCTGGTTCAGGAGTAGATAAGTGTCGGGCGGTATTATTTGGTCGTTTAGGAGAGGCTTGGTTGAATAAAAACGACTTATCAAAAGCTAAAGAGTATACTATGCTTGCATATGAAGGATGTCAAAAAGTAGGTAATGTACAAGGATTGATAGTGTTTTGCTTGCAATTGTCTAAAATCTCAAAGGCAAGTGACAAAGTCAAAGAAGAAAAGCACTGGCAAATTGTTGCAACTAATATAATGATTCAGGTCTCTCAAATCGAAGAAGCAATAAAACTTAGAGAAGAATTTAATATTTCACCATTAGATGAACTAATCGATACGAATTTATAATGTAAAGAACAGTTAGAAAAATCATTATTCTAACATTTGGTATCTAATAAAAAAACAAAACAATACGAATGATACAAAAAGAACTATCAGAATATACTGATCAAGAATTGCTAGAAGAAGCGAAAAAAGTAAAATCAGCTTCTATAACTAGTGCACTATTAATTGGATTTATGTTTGGAGTCGTAATTTACGGTGTTGCAAAGAATACCTTTGGCTTACTAACCTTAATTCCTTTGTATCTGGCGTTTAGAGTGTTTCATAAGCCTGAAAATAATAAAAGGAATAAAGCCTTGAAAGAATTAATAAAGGAGCGAAACCTGAATTAGATTTCGTTCGGGAAATAGGAGTCACTAATACCAATTATAACTATGATAGAGGAAAGAATAATTGAGCAACTTAAGTTTTGTCTTTTAAAGAAGAAGAAAGTCTCTT
>CAYTVR010000387.1:0-5877 GCA_964441245.1 uncultured Saprospiraceae bacterium
CTACTGGCAGCAATCATTTTTCCGTTGGGACTAAAAGCTATTCCATCCATATGTTTGTTGCTATCTTTGAGTTTATAGCTTTTCTTCTTTCTGCCTTTAGTGGTATAGTCGATTTTAATGGATCCTTTTTTACTGAATAACTTTTTTGTAGCGCGGGCAATTTTTGTCCAGTCAGGACTAATTGCAGACTTTTTTATGAGATTGTACGAATTAAGGTATTCCATCAAGAAAGTATTCATTAGTTCATTGTCATGATCCAGTTGCATGGAATCGCGTTCAGAGTTTTCTTTTGATTCTGCGATACTTGATGCGTCGACCATTCGTCCAATAGACTTCTGCATGATTAAGATGTTAAGATCTCTTATTTTTTTGGTTATCTTCTTTTTTTTGACATCGAAAAAATGAACCGTAGCGTGATCATTTCCCCAAAGTGCGATTTTTTCATCGTCAGGGCTCATGGTAATTTCATTATAATTGCTAAAATCAAAGATCTCACCTGCAATGCTTAGTCCTTTTCCTACTAATTCTCCTTTTGCCGAGATATCAGTTAACTTGTTTTTTGTGCCAAAAAGTGAACCTGCCTTGCGGAAGGTTCCAAAAATGCTTTGTGTTTCTTTTCCAGCTTTTTTAAGGCCTGTTTTTGCTTTTTGTTCTGCAATAATTTCACCATCATCGACTGACCAGAATTTTACGGTCTCGTCTTCGCTCGTCGTACAGATAATGTTTTCACTTTCTGAGAAATCTATAAAGCGTACCTGTTTTTCGTGACCAGACAGTGTTCGCATTTGCGTTCCAGTTTTTACATCCCAGACTAGTACATTTAAACCCTGGACTGCTGCTACAAAACCTCCTTTCGGACTAAAGACAATGCGGTCATAATTAGCACTGCTTTCTTCAAGAATTGATACAGGCTCATTGAATTCAGTAGTGAATACTTTGATCGGTTCATTTAATGTTTTAGAGAGTTTATACTTCCTATTTGGACTGAAAATAACTGCTTCAGATTTTGCAAAAACAGTTGGTATCTTTGCTGTCAATAAGTCAAGAATTCTAAAGCCCTTATCATATTCTTTTGGAGGTGAAATCATAATCGGACTGGCGACAATTTCTAATTCTTTTAAAATTATAGAGTCGGATAGGTTGATCATTGGTTTTAGAGTTATAGGCGGTATCGCTGCACCAAGAATTCTTGCAGGTGCATTGGTCTGCAGGTCATATTGAGTAATATCCATTCCGTTGACACATCTTCCACCTAGGTACAAGTTATTACCATCTTTTGAAAATAGAAGAGGAGGAATTTTTTTAAATATGCCAGTGACCATTGCAAGTTGTTCCTTTTGATAGGGAAGAGACTTGCTTAGTTCAAGGGTTTTAGAATTGTAGAGGTTTATTTTTTCATTTGCCTCCAACGCTGCTAGTTGGGAGCCATCTGGTGAGATAGACAACGAAAAAACAGGTTTGGTGTCGATTCGGTTTAATATTTTTCCTGTAGGAGTGTCCAGAACTACAATTAATCCTTGCTCAATTTTAGAGAGATAGTTTTCATTGGCTCGATTAAGAATATCTCCAAGCGAATACTTTCCCTTCATGCCATCGGTAGATTCCTTTTTAATATAACCTGCGACAAATAATTTGCTTCCATCTTTACTAAATTGTGCATTTGCCAATTCAAATCGTTCTTCTAAGGTGTTTATAGGATACAACCCTTTTTTTGTTTTGATGCTGTATACCATTGTGTCAACGAGTATAAATTCGTTGCCCTCCGCAATTTCCAATGAAATTTGACCGCCTAAAAGACTGAAGATATCATTCTCTGCTCGACCTGCTCGAATATTATCAATGGACTTACCAGTATTTGAATTTATGATAGTTACCTTTTTGGAACTGCTCAGTGCAAGGATAGATTTATCCGGGCTATAGGTAAATGCACCAGCACTTTTATCCAAAATTTTTTTAATATCCTCCTCATCTGGATTTTCCTTTATTTCAACATCGCCAATATTAGAGCTAAAGGTTTTTTCTTCATTACCTTTTATAATATCTAACTTATTAATATCTCCACCAGATTGGTAAAGTACAGATTTTCCATTTTCTGTGAAGTTAAGCGAATTAATTCCACCAAATGAATTCGCCTCAATGGCTATTGTCCTGTACTCTAGTCCTGATCGTAAATCCCATATTTTTAGGACTTGACCATCAGTCGAGGCGAGGTATTTATCATCATCAGATATAGCCATGTCATTAACGGCATAGCCAAGGTGACCAAATTGTACAACGGTTTCTTGTTGTGAATAAGCGGATACGTAAAAAATAGTTAAGAGTAGTGATAAGTAGCAAGGTTTCATGGTTTTGCATTTAATGATAATTTAATATAAAATACAGTAAAGCCCACTGAGTGCAAAAGCATTGAGCTAGAAATATATAGTATATAGAGCCAGAGCTTCACAGCAGGGTCCGTGACCAGAGAAATAAAAGATACAGGAATCACCTTTTTAGCTTGACAAAAATGATCTAATTAACAAATAATGTTTTCTCTGTCAGCTTCGTTATTAGCTAATATTTTGATACTATGATTTTCTTTTGAAAGGCAAAATTTTAAGCCAGTTCTTACTTCATTGATATCATTAATACATCCTTTTAAACTATGACTTGGATGATAACATTCATCTATACTTAACTAATAGGCAAAATATTCTGGTCATGTTTTAAATATTTATTACTGTATTATGGTACAATATTATCTCTTATTCCCTTTAATATCATACATATATTTGTGTATTTATAAATTACGTAAATACATAGATTCGGTTCTTCCAAAGTTCGGTTAAATTTGTCAATGTAAGTTTTAATTTTTCTAACTCATAAAACAAAAGGAATGAACTTTTTTTTACCAACAACACAATTGATTCGTAGAACTGTACTAGACGGCCCCAACACTTATTTTTTGCGTACTTTAACCTATTGTGATCAATTCAACTATCTAGTTGATACCAATTATAGCACATCATCAGAAGTTGATGAAGATGGAAATTTTGAAGTGAACATTAATATTATTCAAGACAATGACTTACCTTCGAATGGAAGTATAATGCCCCTGATACACCAAATAGACTTAGGTGCATTACCAAATACTGAGGTGATGATCGCAATTAATTTGACAACGGAAAATAAACAAGATCCAGCATCAGCAAAACAAAAGAAAGGAACTGTCATAATTAGTACAGTAGCTGCTGAAGAGGAAAGCAGACCAATAAAGATGGGAGAACTTTAAAATGTTTAATTCTGAAAAAGGGTAAATTTCGTTGTTAAACATTAGAATGATCTATTGCTAAACTCTTAAATTTTTGACAATATTATGATTAGATGAAATTCAAAATATTAATTCTCGCATTTTTTGTTTTTATGAATTGTAATTTAAATGGTCAACATTTATACGGTTTATCTATAGAAAATCTTGAATTAATATTGGATACTGCAAAGGTTGATCAGTATCTAATTGTTGATGTAAATAATGAACTTGCTTATAAATTAAGGAATAAAAATACCAGTCAAGCTAAACAATATGCATTGGCTGGTATAAAACGTGCAAATTCTATTGGATATATTCTTGGAAGCAGCAATAGCTATGTTACATTAGGATTGATTGCAAAACGAGAAAGGGATATATCTTTGGCTGAATCTCATTTTTTGGATGCATTATTAATCAGACAGAAAGTTGGGTCGGTTAAAGAGATCGCTTCTGTTTATAACAATTTAGGTCTTTTATTTGAAAAAAGTAATACGAATAAAGCAAATGAATATTATGAAAAAGGAGTTACTACTATAGAGAAGGAACCTTCTCATATCTTTAATGCTATAATTAAAAATAATTATGGGAATTTTCTTGTAATAGAGCAGAGATTTGATGATGCCTTGGTTAATTTAGAATCTGCCTTAAAGATTCGTAAGTCAAAAAATAATCCAAATGCTTTGGCAAACTCATATTTAAATTTGGCCATACTTTATTATGAGTTGAAAGATACTGTTGATTTTATGAGTTTAATTGATTCGGCACAGTTATACTTCAATCAATCCAATGACCAATTAGGTCTTGCTAAAACTTTTAATCTCAGAGGTAAATATTTTGAATTTCAAGATTTATTTGGTCAGGCAAAAAATAATTTTGAACGAGCATTTTCATTGGCAACAGAAAACGAATATGATCAATATAGATATAAGAGTAATATTGGTGCGATTGGTATACGTAGAAAGGAATATGCAGAAGCATTAAATATTCATAAGGAATGTTTGATATATTTCTCAAGGATAAATGATAAAAGAGAAGAGGCTACAACTTTGATCAATATAGGGACAATATTCTACGAACAGTCTTTTTACGAAAAAGCCATTGCAAATTATGAAAAAGCACTAGAAAGTCTCAAAGATATAGATGATATAAAGTTGGAAGCGGAATCACTTCTCTTTTTGTCTGCATGTTATGGATATATTGGAGATTTTGAGAAATCTGGTGAAAATGGACTGGAATACCTGCAACTTAGTGAAGCTTATAACCAACAAAAGTCAAATAGCTTAAGTACGTTATTGGACAAAAAAGATGTTTTAATTCAGAATGCAGAATTTAAGTTAAACGAGATTTCAAATAAATTGAAAACTAAACAAGCCCAATACGAAAAATGGAAGATGTTTTTTATAATAGGATGCGGTATCACTTTTCTTCTTATTCTATTTGCTACCATTTTTTACAAACAAAAAAAGCGAATAGCAGATTATAAAATCAATGAATTATTATCAAAGAGTGAATTAAATGCAAATTATGCCAGATTAGAAGAGCAAGAAAGTGAACGCAATAGAATTGCTAGAGATTTACATGATACCTTAGGAAGTACATTTTCAGCAATTAAATTTTCGATGAGTAGCGTTGAGTCTGCATTAACAAATATTAAAGAAGAAAATAATATCCATTATAAAAAAGTCTCTGATCTTATAGATTTGGCATGTGATGAGGTCCGGAATATTGCTCATAATTTAAGGAATAGTACACTAGCAAATTTTGGCTTGAAAGTAGCCCTTGAGTCTCTTGTTGATACCTTAAATGAAGGAACGATATCTATTGATTTACTTACTTATGGATTAGATAACTTTCGAATGAGTAATAAAATAGAAGTAAACATCTATCAAATCATACAAGAACTTACTAGTAATGCATTAAAACATTCAAAAGCAAGCAAGTTAACAATCCAATTGAATCGCTTTGAGCGCCGAATGAATATTACGGTTGAAGATAATGGTATTGGATTTGACAGAAATAAAGTAAAGATGGGAATGGGAATTATTAACATTGAAGCTAGAGTCCATGAGTTGGAAGGTAACTTCAATTTGGACTCTAATAAAGGAAATGGAGCTACGATTATTATTGATATTCCATTAACTATAACCAAAGAAATATGATACGTATTGTTGTTGCAGACGACCATAAAATATTAGTTGATGGATTATGTTCATTTTTGGAAAAAGAAGATAATTTTCAAATTTTAGGTAAGGCCTTAAACGGTGAAGAAGTTTTAAAAATACTTGAAAAGAATCAACTTGAAGAGAATCCCGTTGATTTAGCAATTTTGGATATTGAAATGCCTGAACTCAATGGAATTGAAACTACTAAGGAGATAAAAGCTAGATTTCCTGAAACCAAAGTTCTTATTTTATCAATGTACAAGAAAAAAGATTTTATCCTCAGCTTATTTCGACTAGGTGTAAATGGCTACATTTTAAAAAACAAGGGTAAAGAAGATCTTGTAGCGGGAATAAATTCCATCTATAATGGACAACCATTCTTTCCTCTTGATGTAATGCAAATAATAGCAGAAAACCCATTTACAA
>CAYTVR010000388.1:0-5867 GCA_964441245.1 uncultured Saprospiraceae bacterium
ATATCAAGACTATTATAGATCAACAAATTTTGAAAAAAACATTCACACTCAAAAAAGTTTTCAATGATTGAATGTATTCTTTATCATTTTTCATAACAATAAATCCTTTCCCATCCAACCTTCTTGGTCCGAACTATGATATGAATATTTTGAGATCCAGTTGATTTCTTCTGTTCAGTTTTTTTTATTAAACTGAGTTAGGCAACTTCTCTATCAATGAAGTTGTTTAAAAATGATTTGTTCAAATTCTGATTAAAATGAGAGAGAAGGCTAAGTAATGCAAACTTGACCAAGTTCTTGCTAGGGTTTCAAATCTAACAAGCAGAGCTTTAAAAGCATCAATCCAAGCATTAGTTCTCTCAACTGAAAAACGTTCTTTGTAAAGCTCATCAATCAAAAGAGATTGATTGTCAGTGTTTTTTGAATTTCTCTTATTGAAATTGATATTAGCAATGATGCCTTTTGCAAAACAAATATTTCGAAATCCTTCACTATCAAAACCAGCGTCTGCATTCATAAACAATCCGTTGGATTCTATTTTTGATTGTTCTAAATCCTCTATCATTTTGGTGAAGAAAGTTTCGATTTCAAAAAGGTCATTATGATTCCCATCAATGGGTTCTGACATAGCTAATGGAATTCCATATTTATCAGTCAAAAATAAAGCATTAGTTGTTTTTGCTTTTTTTCGACGTTGATAAGCAACTGCTTCTCCACCTCTTTTGGCGAGAGTATGAGAACCATCCAATTGAATAGAAGACATATCTAACTTTACTCTATGAATCGAAAGTAGTTTAGTCCACATCTTTTTCCAAGAACCATCTTTCGACCATTTATTAAAGTGATAATAGATTGAATTCCAGCCAATTAAAATTCTGCTAGAAAATAATGGTATTGGAAGTTCACGCCACTGGCATCCCGTTTTGAGTCGATAAATTATAGCTTTTACAATCTTCCATAATGGAATTTTTGTCTTTCGACCAAGATTTGTTTGACTTAAATAAGGAAGTAAGTTTTTTGTAATGAACTTTTTAGATAAATTTACATACATGTTGCAGGAGCTTTTTAATTGTTTGTGTAGGAACTAACAATTTACTGCTTTTGCAACATTTTTATAAAACTCTAACTTTTTAGAGCTTTCTATTTTTAAACAACTTCTGTGTTTAATTTTTTTAACCTTCCTTTTGAAATTATAGAGTACAATTAATGGGAAAAAATTATCTTTAGGTTTGTAATGAAAAAATCATGTAACCTATACTTTGAAGTCTTTAAAAAATGACAAAAATGAAATTAGAAATTGGAAGTGGGAAAAAACCGCGTAAAGGATATTTAACCTGTGATATTCGCGATTTACCAAACGTAGACTATGTTTGTAGCGCTGATAAATTACCGTTTGAAAATAATAAAATTGATAAAATATATTCTCGACATGTGGTAGAACATTTTGCTTTTAAAGAATTTTTAAATGTATTAAAAGAATGGAATAGAGTATTAAAAGTTGGAGGAGAAATATATATTATCTGTCCTAATTTACTATGGCATTTGAAGCAAATTTTAGAGGGATCACACCAATCGTTTTACACAAAAGAATCAGGAAAGAATGCAAGATATTGGGGCTTTGGAAGTTTGTTTGGATGGCAACAAGATGAATATGATATCCATAAATTTGGATACTATTTTGAGTTGTTAAAAGATATACTTCAAGATTTTGGCTTTGATGAAGTTGTCGATTTAACTAATTCTGGTAAAGGCTTAGAAAATGAGCCCTGGCATTTGGAGGTAGCTGCAAAGAAAAAAGAAGACTACATTAAATCACCAGAAGAAAGTAAATTTTATTACCACTTCGATGTTAAACACTAAGATTCTTACTTAGTTGTTGATTTATGTTTAGAAGCGCTCGAAATTTCGAGTACTTCTAAACATAAAATTAAGCTATTTGATCCTGCTAGCTTAAATAATATTTTTGTTTTACCATGCTTAACATATACGCTTATTGGTACGAATTTTGTTGTGAGTAAATGACTTGTAACATGAAAATAGCTCATTATAACAATAAAGTTACTTTTGATCATTTGAAACGAAAATGATTCAGAAGCCCCCTTCTTATTCCTCCATATTTATTTGAAATAACTTCCCCTTACTTTAGTCTTAGTATTTATCAAGTATGATTTTTTGTTCTGTATGAAACAGAAATTTTTAATAATTCATTTCAATGAATCATTCATTGAAATACTTAATTTTTTTTCACAACTAAACCATATTTATGAGAATTTTATTAACCATTTTTTTATGTTATTTATTTAGTCCACTTTCTTTTTCACAATGTGATACTGAGAATGGTCATCCTGAATTACTATATAAATATTGGAATCTAAGGAACAACTTTAGAGAAAACTTTATTGTAAACGATATAGATGAAGATGGTAATTTAACAGGTGATGGAATAGGAACATGGGATCCAGATAAGGCAATATACACCAAAGCAGGTTATGGATTTGCTTATGAACGACACATAGCTCAAGAGAACAATGAAGGAACTGTATTTGTTGCTACTCCAGGACATGATTATTGCAACAATGATGGTAATCCCTCCATAAACACTGTTATTAGGCCTTCAGGGGATAATGTTATCGCCCTTGGGAGATTGATTGCCACACTTGCAACAGAATATGAACTTCTAGAAAGAAATAATCAAGAGACCAAGCGTGTATTAAATGAACTTTTTTTAGCTCTTCAAACCTATCGTCGTTTAGATATGACCGCAAACCAGCTAAATGCAATCTATTGTGATGAATGTAAAGATCAAGGAATTGAACCAGATCTAAGCGGGTATTCTGGTTTCTTTCTGCGAGCCGATACCCCCAGTGATTTTCATGAAGTAATGGATAATCCTTCCAATCCAGATTATTTACGAACGGGGGGAGTAGCTGCTGGTTTAGCTTGTCTTTATAATGACCCTGCTGACAATGATCAATGCCATATCAGAGATGATTCAGATCGTTTTAGAGGATTATTTGTAAGTCAAGATCAAGTAATAGGTTTATTGCATGGACTTGCTTTTGTAAAAAAATATATTCCTTCGACTAAAGTTGTTTCCGTGAATGGTCAGTCATATAATATCTTAGATATGGCTCAACAAATTGCAAAAGGAATGGTTCAGAGACCAGCCCACCATAGTGGAAGACGTATTGCTTTTCCAGCCTGCTCAAATGAAGGACAATGGGGACCAATTGTAAATTTAGGAGATGATACACAAGGTTTTTTTCACGGAATGAGGAGGCTATTAAATTTTATTTATCCTAATAATGGAGTTATTGCTGTGCCCAAACAAACTCTATTAGGTTTTTTAGGTAAAGGTGATTATTTAGTGTGGCAAGCAACTATTACAGGTCTTACTACATTCGGAGATCTTGGCCAATTTTATAATGAAAGGATGATGATAGGACTGATGACCGCGGGAAATACAAATTATGGATCGAAAGCACAAGATAAAGCAAAATCTAAATGGCTAATGCAACATTTTTCTTGGGGAATACTACATAATAAAATAAATTCAATTTCTGTAACAGATAGAGCTAATATGCAAGCGATTTTATGTAGTATGTCATGTGAGGGCCCTTGTGCACCAATCTTAGATGAAGCGAATAATCCATACCCAGATGAATTTATATGTAACAACTCTAAAGATAATAATTGGGCTGGAGGGGAAAGATGGACTCAAAACACAG
Organism: uncultured Saprospiraceae bacterium; assembly: GCA_964441245.1. Lineage (GTDB taxonomy): Bacteria > Bacteroidota > Bacteroidia > Chitinophagales > Saprospiraceae > JALZUU01. Next base: position 3,729 of record CAYTVR010000388.1, read on the forward strand.
GAGCACAATTTGTCGAAGGGGCTTTATATAGTGGAGTTGATTTTATGTTAGCTTATAATCTTTATAGTTTAACCGAATACAGCTCTTACTTTGATCCAGCAAATCCAACAGGTGATACACATTTTAAAGAAGATTTGGATGAGATTATCGGTCAATCCGACATTTTGTGCGGTGCCGAGGATGAATATATTTACTCCTTATCTGAAGAAATTGAATATGAATCAATAGAATGGAAAACAGAAAGTAAATTAGAGATTATTGGCTCAACAACAGCTCCGCAGTGTACAGTAAAAATAAAAACAGGAAGTACAATGGAAGCTGCTGGTACAACGTGGGTAAGAGCAGAATCTTTAAATGGAACTTGTGATTATAAGGTTTTTGAAAAAGATATGTTTATTGGTATCGTGGAACCTAAAGTAGCGAATAATCATTCGGCCAAACCATGTAGTGAGTTTAGTATTTGGGTGATTAATAATCCAACGGTGGCTGGATCTGATTATAGGTATATAGCAATTGATGGTGGAGAAATAATTAGTCAAAATGGAAAACGGGCAAAAGTGAAACCAGATGAAGAGCCTTTTAATAATCAATTTCTTTTTCAGGTAGAGATTAGTAATGAATGTGGTGATTTTTTATTAAGTGAGATCTTTTCAATACCTCTATTACCGTGTCCTAAAATAAAACGACTTGCTATTACTCCTAATCCAGTAAAAACAATCGTAAATGTTAACTTAGACCTAGATCCATCGTGGTCACAAAAGAGAAGTCCAGTCAAGGTAGTGATAACTAACTCTAATCGTGGAACTGTTGTTTATACTTATCAGCAGTTCGCGGCGAAAGAAGTAAGAACTATCGATGTTTCTACTTGGAAGCCAGGGTTATATCAATTACAAGCACAGGTAGAAGGAGAAATTCAGATTGAGCAATTTGTAATTGTTGATGATCAATAAATAATCAGCTTAGGTAAAGACTTACTTGCTTTATCAAAAAGAATCGATACTAGAATTTTCTAGTATCGGTTCTCTATTTGAATTTTTAAAGATATATTCCAATCTAAACCTTCCCATGCTTCTCCAAATAAGCCATCGCAAAATGAATTTTAGGATAACTCATCTTTCCATCGAATTTCTCATAAATATCTTTTAGTTTAAACGGTTCTGGGAGTACGCCAAGGGCATGATAAATCTTTTCGATCTCCGCTGTTTTGACAAAACGTTTGACATCCACCTCATGGCCGTCTTTGTACAACTGAATCAAGTGACTCAGGATGGTCTGTTCTGCCATATCCCGATGCATGGCAATTTCTGCAATAGGCAAACCCCGATTATAAAATTGCAAAGTCTGCAATTGAGTAGAACCTTTGATGGTCAAACCTTCTTTAGATTTTTCGCCAATAAAATTGATGATTTCTTTCATGAAAGACTTCGCATACAATTGCATTTTTTGTTCACCGACTCCAGAAATATTTCTCATGTCAATGTCATTGGTTGGTCGAACCGCAGCCATTTCCTCCAAGGTCGCATCACTAAAAATAATGTATGGAGGAACGCCTTTCTTTTGTGCCAATTGTTTTCGAAGCAATCGAAGTTGTTCAAACAATTCATCCCGCACTCGCTGTCGTTTGGTCTTTATTTTTTCAACTTTGGCTTTCTTCTCTTTACGTTCTTTGATCGCTTTCATTTTGACCAACTGTACTTTTCTACCTTCAAAAAGTACTTCCTTACTTTCGGGTGTTAACTTAAGAATATTGTATTGATCGTAAGCCATTTCAATCAATCCCAAGTTGATCATTTGCTGGATCAAGAGTTGCCAATCGTATTGACTGATGTCTCCTCCAGCGCCATAAGTTTTGATTCGGTCGTAACCTCTAGAAATGATTTCTCTACGTTTCGATCCTCGCAAGACATCAATCAATAAACCCATGGCCACTCGTTCTTTCATTCGATAAATAGCGGAAAGTGCTTTTTGAGTAATCACGGTTCCATCGAAATATTGAGGTGGATTTTTACAAACATCACAGTTGCCACAATCTTCTTCCAGGTGTTCGTTAAAATAATTGAGTAATATTTTTCGCCGACAAATGAGGGAATCAGCATATTGTTGAATGCGTTCCAATTTGGCTAATTGTACCGCCTCATT
>CAYTVR010000389.1:0-5849 GCA_964441245.1 uncultured Saprospiraceae bacterium
AAACTGCTGCGAAAAAAACCACAGCGAAAAGAGCTACTGCCAAAAAAGTAACTAAGCCTGCTGCGAAAAAAACTACAGCGAAAAAAGCTACGGTTAAAAGAGTAAAGACTAGGCCTACTGCAAAAAAGGTTACTAGAACGACCGCAAAAAGAAAAACGACTCGAAGAAAGACCGTATAATTCGATACGACTAAAAACAGTTTGTGTATTCAAACTGTTTTCGAATTTTAGCTTGATCACGAGTCAATAGCTACAAAAAGCTCTGAAAATTTTCAGAGCTTTTTTTTTCGATTAAACGAATTAAGACATGCAAGAAAAAAAATCTATTTTAAACAAGGTTTTAAAATTTTCAAAGAGCATTTCATTTTATACATTTAATTTAACTGATTTGAAATATTCCTTACTTTTAGTTGGCTTGGTCTGCATTAGCTTTGCATGTAACACCAATAAAAGATTAAATCAAGTCCATGCCCTTTCCATTCAAGAGCAAATCGAAACTTCTAGTGTTTTTCAAAAAGGATTTACTGGCGTTCAAATATTTGACCTAACAACCAAACAAAACATTTACAAAAACAATGAAAAGAAGTACTTTACCGCAGCTTCCAATACAAAAATTTTAACGTTTCACATTTGCAACAAGATTCTTTCAGATTCTATTCCAGCTCTTCAATATATCATTCGTGGTGACTCTCTTATATTTTGGGGAACAGGAGATCCATCATTTCTTCATCCAGATTTGACCATTGACTCTAGTACCTATCACTTTCTAAAAAAGCGAAAAGAGCAATTATTTTTTTCTAGTCATAATTTTCAAGATGAATCTTTTGGTCCTGGTTGGGCTTGGGATGATTATTCCTATTCTTTTCAAACAGAAAAGAGTCCATTTCCTATTTACGGGAACTTGGTTCATTTTAAAAAATCAAAGAATAAATCAGCGTATAGTATTACGCCTTCTTTTTTCAAAAAATATTTTCATCACAATGAGCAATTAAAAACAAATAGTGCAAAAGTTATTCGTCAAAGAACAGACAACCTTTTCGAATTTAATAAATCCACTGCTGTCGGAAATGCATATTCTAGGTACCTACCTTTCAAATATTCTGATACTTTATTTACTCAAATCTTAAGTGAGTTGATTCAGAAAGAAGTTAAAGCCTATCCTTTCAAAATAAAGGTGACAACCAATAAACAAAAAAGGTATGGTGTACGCACAAAATTACTGTATCAACAAATGATGCAAGAAAGTGATAATTTTATTGCAGAACAATTATTACTTGTTGCAGCCAATGAATTATGTGACACCTTGTCTTTTAAAAAGGTGATTCGTTTTGCAAAAGAGAATCTATTCCCACTATTACCTGACTCACCCATTATGAGAGATGGATCGGGACTGTCGAGATACAATTTAATGACACCTCGATCTATCGTAAATGTTTTGCAGCAACTTCATCAAGATATACCAGAGGAAGAATTATTTCCGCTTTTTTCTGTGGCAGGTCAAAATGGAAGTTTGAAAAATTGGTATAAAAAAGGAGAGCCTATTTTCCTTTACGGAAAAACAGGAAGTATGAGTAATATTTTTTGTCTCAGTGGTTATTTAATCACAAAAAAAGGAAAAAAATTAGCCTTTAGTTTTATGCACAACAATTTCCCTGGATCCTCAAATGCTCATCGAAAAGAGATGGCCAAAATTTTAAAAAATATTTATCTAAAGTATTGAATTCACAGAAATCAGGAGGCCTCACGCACAAAACAAGCATGGGACCTTCTGAATCTTAAATCTTACTTCCCTTATTTTCCTCTTAACGCTTCTACTTTTTCCCACAATTCCTCTGATTCAGCAATCATTTTGGCGTAAGCTTTCAGATCACCAGAACGTTGTACATCTCGGGCTTTCTCCATCAATGCATTATATTCTTTTTCCAATTTCGCAGCAGGGTCTTTCTTAAAAAATCCAAACATGTTTGTTACTTTTAAAAGAATACGGCATACAACCGTAAATTCAAAAAAGCAAACAAGTCTTTATTAAAAAAGTTGATAAAAAAGCACAAGTACTTCACACTTTTCAGCTTAACAATATTTTGAAAAGAAAATTTTGAATTACCTGCTAATTGAATTTTGAATAATTTCACAATAGCTAGAGTATGATTTTTAGGCTATAAAAAAATCAGCTTAACTCAAAAATTACTTGCTAATTCAATTTAAACCTGATTGGAAGATTATAACGAATGATGACCGTTTCTCCTTTTTCTTTAGCTGGAATAAATTTGGGGAAAGTTCGAACAATCCGAGCAGCCTCCTCTCCTATACCACTTCCAGGATCTCGAATGATTTCCACTTCACTAACGGTACCGTCTTTTTCAATATTAAAACCTACGACCGCTTGACCTTCCAAACCAGCAGTTTTTGCTGCTTCTGGATATTTCAATTCTGCTCTCACATAATCTAGCATTTTTTGGTTCGCACATCCTTGTCGAACATTTCCAGTCTTTTCTTCGCAGCCAGGAAAACGAGGCATTTCTTCTGCTCTTGAATATACTGGTTCTTCCTCGACAACTGCAGCCGAATCAGCATCTGTGTTTTGAGAACCATTTTCAGAAGTACATGCTCCCAAGAAAAAAGTAAAAATAATTAAACCGAAATATTTCATTGTATTATCGAATTTTGGATTTTGAATGCTCTAATTTAGTCAAAAGCTATTACACTTCTAAATTGATCCCAAGGATCAATTATTTATTAGCTATATCAAACTTCACACCGCATCTCTTCTCCTTGCCGATCAAAGAATTTTTCCTATCAACATTTATTTCATCCTTTGCTTTCCTTTACGTAAATTTGTGCTTTAATAATGAGTTTATAAATACGTGAAAAAACTTAGAAAGTCGCCATTCCGATCTTGATTGAGCGTAAATACAGAAAAAATTAAACATATGAAAAAACTAGATGCACTAAATCAAGTGGCAGCATTCCACAAAACGTTTAAACATCCAATTGAACCTAGCCCAATCATTCCTTCTGAAAAACGATGTAAACTTCGAGTTGAGTTGATTTCTGAAGAATTGAAAGAATTACAAGAAGCTATTGATAACAATGATCTCGTAGAAGTTGCTGACGCACTTTGTGATATCCAATACGTTTTATCCGGAGCTGTTTTAGAATTTGGTTTAGGAGATAAATTTATAGAACTTTTTAACGAAGTACAACGTTCCAATATGAGTAAAACCTGCCAATCAATGGAAGAGGCAGAGGCGACTATGTTGCACTACAAAAAAAAGGATGGCGTAGAAAGCTATGTAAAACAAGCTGGTGACCAATACCTCGTTTATCGAACTTCAGACAATAAAACATTGAAGTCAATCAATTACTCCCCAGCTGATTTAAAATCTATTTTAGATCTAAAAGATTAAATATTAATATTATGGCGGAACTAATCATTGAATGTCCCAAGTGTAAATGGAAACCGGATGGTGGCGCTTATTGGATGTGCAGTTGTGGACATACTTGGAACACCTTTGCGACCGCAGGTCGATGTCCTGCTTGCTCCAAACAGTGGAAAGATACTTGTTGTCCTTCTAGCCCTCATGTCGGTGGTTGTGGTCAATGGTCGCCTCATCTAGATTGGTATAAAAACTTGGACGACCTTTTAAAAAAGGAAATCAAAGAAATTAATAAAAAAACTCCAGCAATGCTTTAATATTTTGTAATTTAATTGCATTTCGAATAGCTCTAAATCGCGATTATTCCCCATAGTGGGTTATTCAACATTCAATTATTCTCGCATTCAAAATTACCATTAGAGGCAAAGCCGAAAGATTATAAAATTTATTTCACAGTGTATTGAATATATGCAACTCAAAAATCCCTTCCTATTTATCTTTTTACTTTTCTACTCTTTTAGTTTCAGCGCTTGGGCGCAAAATAATTCAACTAAATTAGGATTTGCACTAAGCGGTGGTGGTGCAAAAGGTATCGCGCACATTGGTGTTTTAAAAGTGATGGAAGAAGAAGGAATCTATCCCGATTTTATTACTGGCACAAGTATGGGAAGCATCGTTGGAGGACTTTATGCTACAGGATATTCCGCAGCGGATTTAGAAAAACTAGCACATCAATTAGAATGGAGTGAATTTTTTAATGATAATATAGATCGTTCTTATCTTTCTATCGAAGAAAAAAGACAAGCCGATCGATATCAGGTTTCTTTTCCTTTTGAAAATGGGAAAGTACAGTTACCCAAAGGATTAGTCCGAGGTCAAAAAATGGCCTTATTGTTATCTAGACTCACCGTACCTGTTCACGATATTAATAATTTTGACCTGTTTAGAATTCCATTTCGTTGTGTAGCCACAGATCTAGAAAAAGGAGAAGCAGTCGTTGCTCGATCTGGTTTTCTTCCTGATGCTATTCGTGCCAGCATGTCTATTCCAACTGTTTTTGAACCCGTAGAAAACAATGACAAATTATTAGTCGATGGCGGTTTAGTTCGTAACCTTCCGGTGCAAGATGCATTGGATATGGGAGCCGATTTAGTCATTGCTCTAGATGTTGGTGGACCACTTTATTCTAAGGATGAATTCACCTCTGTACTCACCGTTTTAGAACAGACGGGATCTTTTATGACCGAGCAGTCCAATCTCGAACAAAGAGCATTAGCGAATTTGATCATCAGCCCTGACATTACTGGTTTTTCTGCTTTATCATTTGAGCAAATCGACACCTTAATTAGTCGAGGAGAGCAAGCTGCAAGAGCCATGTTACCTAAAATTCGTAGCTTACTTAAAAATAGAAAAAAAACTCTTTCTCCTTTTCAAATAATCGGGCCGCGTACAATTTTCCAAGATAGTTTTCTGATTCAAGGAATCGACTTTGATGTTGCTTCAAAAGAAAATATTAAAACTTTAAAAAGTCTTTTTCAAATCAGTTTACCTAAAGTCGTCAGCTTAAAAAAAATAGAAGAAGAACTTAAAAAAGTTTATACCAGTCGCTTTTTCAAAAAAATAGATTATCGATTATTGAATACTGGTGATGGATATATTTTAGTGATTAGGGCGGAAGAACAAGGCGGTAATTATTTAAAAGCTAGCGCCAACTATGACAGCGATTACGGTGGTAGTATTTTACTCAATGCGACTATTCGAACCATGTTGTTGGAACGATCTAAATTATCCATTGACCTTCGAGTTTCTGAAAAACCTGCGCTCATAGCTGACTATTTAATCTACACACCTACTCGCCCTAATGTTGGTTTTCGCTTTAGTGGCTTAATGAATCTTACGCCTGGTTTTTTTTACGAAAAAAATGAATTGACGGATGAATTTGATTGGAGACATGGTTTGCTTCGGTTTGATGTTTTCACTGGTATTTCATCAAAACTTTCTGTCTCTGCTGGCTATGGATTAGAATTTATTAGTCAAAATAAAAAGTTCTTTTCTTTAGATTCGGAAAAAGATAAATTGACTCAACAAAACGTATATTTCAACATCAATCGTGATACTTATAATCGTTTAAACTTTCCCATTTCTGGATCTATATTTTCTATAAAATCAAAATTAGTCATCAATGGTTCATTGACAGAAGTCAACAATATGACCAGCACTGCTCCGACTGATTTGAGTTATACCCTTACCGGAAATTTTAGTAAAGTTTTTAAACTGGGGCCCAAATATGCTTTACATTGGTTTAACTATGGAGGCATGCAAGATTATAAAAATAGTGACAATTTGATCAACCTCTTTTATGTCGGAAGATCAATCCCATATGAAGAAAATTATATCCCATTTTTTGGTTATCGCTTTATGGAAAAACCGGTTAGTCACTATGGCATTTCTGGATTAAAATTACAGGTAGAAC
>CAYTVR010000390.1:0-5840 GCA_964441245.1 uncultured Saprospiraceae bacterium
TTCCAGCTGATTTTGGTAGAAAGTAAAATTTAATTTATAAATCTCAGCCTATAATCTGCTTTTACTTTTCCTTTTTTGATCTGCTCCAACTTTCTATTTAGCATTTTCTTTTTGAGAGGCTTCAGCTTTTCTGTAAATAACTTCCCTTCGATATGATCATATTCATGTTGAACAACTCTCGCATTTATACCATCAAAATCATCAATATGCTCTTTGAAAGATTCGTCATAATATTTAATCTTAATTCGCTTTTGTCTTTCTACATCAGCTCTAATATTTGGAATACTCAGACAACCTTCTTCATAAGCCCAAAACTCCCCCTCTTCCTCAAGTATTTCAGCGTTTATAAATACTTTTTTTATGCCTTTGTCTTCATCTCCTTCGTCCATAGCTTGAACGGTGTCGACTAAAAACAATCGTAAACTCTGACCGATTTGAGGCGCCGCTAAACCAACTCCAGAAGCATGATACATAGTTTCCCACATATCCTCTAAAAGATCTTCTAATCCTTCAAAATCGCTTTCTATTTCCTCTGCCTTTCTTTTTAATATTGGCTGGCCATAAGCGTAAACAGGTAAAATCATTAATTATTATTTTTTAAAAATGCCCTAAATATCTTTGCAAAATTAAAACTGCACTAACCTTATCTACCAAGGTCCTATCTCTTCTTTTCGATTTTTTAATTCCGCTTTTTAAAATTATTTCCTTTGCTTGTACAGATGTCATCCTCTCATCTTCAAAATCAACCTCCAATTGAGGATATATTTTTTGGAGCTTCTCTGCAAAAATATCAATATCCTGCTTAAGATACGTATCTGTTCCATCTTTATGCTTTGGATGCCCAATTACTATTTTTTCGACCACTTCATTTTCCATGTATTCCTTGAAAAAAGTAAAGATCTCTTTAGTTTCGACAGTCCCTATAGAATTTACAATAATTTGTAAAACATCAGTAGCCGCAAGGCCACACCTTTTGCCTCCATAGTCCAATCCAATGATTCTCCCCATAATTATTTTACAAATGTATTTATATGTATCAACTTATACTAATCAAAAAAGTATTAGTCTAGTTCAATGTTTCATTGTTTTAATATAAAGAAAAAGACCCCCTTCAACTTCATGAAGGAGGGTCCCATCCCAAAAACAGTAAATTCTTAGTAGAATTTATCTACATGTATCTTAATCAATCATTATCATTTTCTTAGTAGCTAAGTTCTCACCTGCTTCAAGTTGATAGTACATTACTCCAGAAGTACCTAGTTCTCTTCTATCAATTGATATTTGATTAAATCCTTTTTCAAATTTTCTTTGAATTTTCTTCACAACCTTACCCGTTACATCAAATACTGTCAAACTACCAGAAATAGTACCTGGTAAATCAAAAGTTATTAGTGTTGATTCTCCAAATGGATTTGGAGTATTTTGATATAAGGCAAACTCGCTTGTATTCACATCTCTTCCTCCGATTACGAAGTCTATAGAATAAGTCTCTAAACTTTCGTCATACATTTCAGCTTCTAACGCTTTTGAATTTATCTTCAATACATCAGCAACTTCTCCAGAAGAGACTGAAGAGAAATTAACTTCAAATAATACCTCATCAGCATCTAACGTCAAACCTTCTGGTGAATCCCAACTAATTGCAATTACTCCTTCTGAAAGTTTACTGAATCCTATGTTATTGTCATTAATATCAAGCGCTTTTGAAGTCAATCCATTAAACTCTATTGAACTATTCATTTCAAGTGTAAATTGTAGCCCCGTAGTAGTCATATCTGCACCTACTGATACAGGAACACTAATGAATTCTCCCTGAGTAAACTCCTGATTTTCAGCTACTAACTCGATAGAGTTTATATCTCTAGTTGTAGTTATTACATTATTAAAATTAGTAACTGCGTTATTATTTACATCTCCAACTTTAAGAGCGATAAAGTCAACTGTCATATCATTATTCAAAGAAGGAATCTTATAATCTCCAGGAATTGAGCTAGCAAATACGTCTGTAGGATCTTCGAATTCAAAACCTGAATCAATAAACCTCCAAGAACCAATATTTTCAAATTCTGTAACGGTACCTAAAATCAATTTTCTTAGATCTAATAAATCAACAGCAGATAGTTCTTCATCATTGTTAACATCAGCAGCTACAACTTTGTATGGTGAATCTAAAAGCTCAATTCCAAGTAGATGTCTTTGGATCATAACTAAATCTAAAGTTGACACACCATTTGTATAATCATCGTTCTTAACAGGATTGATTTTGTATGAACCTCCATAAGGCATTGATGGGAAGGCATATAAACCTTCAGTATCAGTCATCTCAACTACTAACTCGCTTCCGATCAACTCAACTTCAACATTTTCAAGATTATCACTTGAAATTGTAGTAATTCCACCTTGAATTTCAGCTCTCATTTCCGTACAAGCTTCCATATTATCTTGAACATTTACAAATGTCGTACAGTAAGCTTGAATAATTGAATCTTGAGGAGTTACAACAGCAGCATATATATCTACATTTTGATCACCTAAAGTATTGCAATTAAATTCCATTGAATTATTAACTTCAATTCTATCTCCATTAGGAAGTGTTGTATTTCCTGTAGGTGAGAAGAAAACTGGATCAAAAGATAAATATACAGTGTAACCACAAGGGTGAGAACTTCCAGCATCAAAATCTGTTGCCCAAAGCAATACCATTCCACCATCAACTTCTCCATCGTTATCATCATCTATTGGCATCAAATCTACAGCAAGACCATTCAAACAATATGGAGTTGGAGCTTTGCAATTTACGATATCAAACAATTGTTCGCATGATACTATATTTCCGCATTTATCCTCGAATGAATAAAGTATTCTGTGAGATCCAACTGGATATGTTCCACTAGCGTCTAATGAGTTACCTATTCCACTTACAGTGAGATCTGGGTCGAAAGAACCATTATTATCAACATCAATCTGATAAGTCCATCTTAGTAATTCTGTACAATTATCTGTTGCTGTTGCACCAAGCTCTATTGGTCCAGCTAAACATTCTGAATCATAAGTACAAACTGAAACTCTATCACAACTACTTGTGATTTCTGGATCAATAGGATCATTTATCTTAATGATTTGTATGTAAGACCATTCTGGGTATGTTGTTCCAGTAGATCCAGAGTCAAATTGACACCAATCAATTACAGTCCAAGTTCTAATAATCTTAAAACATGCATCTCCTGTACTATTATTAAATGGGAAAATCTGATCTTCGTAATTCGCTCCTACTAAATCACAAGCTCCTTCTAAAAATGTAGGGAATTGTGAGTCTACAGGTAAATTTTCTGGTAAAAATTCAGCACTAGTAGGGTCAGAACAACCTTCCATTTCAACATCATTTGGCCAATCGATTGCGTCACCAAAATAATTAAAAGGCTCAAGTGGAGTGAAAGTTATGAATTGCACACAACTTGCAAAGTTAGCTGTACCTTCTTCACCAACAGAAATTGTTCTAGTAAGAGTACCAATATTACATTGATTTAAAGTTCCTGATAAAACATCAGAAGGGTTTGGATTTGCACAATTATCAATTATTGTAGGTTCACCAAAATATTGATTTAAATCATCTATATCATATGCAAAATCACAATTCACCGTCAAATCTGCAGGGCAAATAATTTGAGGAGCTAATTTATCTTGCACAGTTACATTAACCATACAATCATTTACATTTCCAGCAGCATCAGTCGCTCTTAACACAACCATTACATCTTCTCCTTGATCCAAACAACAGAATCTTACATATTCATCAAAAATATCATCATCTATATTGTCACATGGAACACCATCATCCATTCTTCTAACTGTCAAATTAGCTAACTCACATTCATCATAACTTCCATCATCGAAAACAGATGCGTGTACCCAAGCATATCCATCTGAGGTAAGAGCTACTGTCGTGAATTGATCACAGATCGTTACTGGAGGAGTCAAATCCGCAACAAAGACTTCAACTTCGCACATAGAAGAGTTCCCACAACCATCATAAGCTGTATAAGTAATGATATTCACCCCTACATCTAATTGAGCTAACCCACCATTTGTATTCATTAAAGGACTACCTGCATGTGTAATGACTACATTAATCTCATCACTACAATTGTCAGAAACAGTCGCTGGTGGTAATAATACAGTAGCCTCACAATCATGAGTATTAGTACTTGCAGTAATATCGTCTGGACATACAATGACTGGACCTTCATTATCTACAATTTCTATCATTTGAACAAATTCATAATTCCTTTGTGGGTTACTGCATGACCATTCAATAACATTCCACATTCTCATTATCTTCTTGACACATCCGCCTGGGAAAAGTTCAGTATCATTATATGTAACCAATAAATTACAAATTGAATAAGGATTTGGATATAAATCAACACCATCTAAAGTTGGCACTCCAGTCCCGGGCACACCATCTATAGCGACTGGTGAAGGATATCCGTCAGCATTAAGTGGAAAGTTTTCATCGCATTCCAATGCAGTATCATTGACCCATAATAAACTCTCAGGTCCTTCGATAATATCCAAACTTGGAATTCTTAGTACTTCCAATTCAACAGTACAAGGAGCTGATTCTAATCCTTGTTCGTCAACAGCAATCCAAGTTTTTGTTATAACTTTTATAACTTCTTCACTGAAACCACTATTACAATCGTTGATAACTTCAGTAGAATCAATTAAGATAACCTGTGCAACTCCACAATTGTCGTCAGCTACAGGTGTATAATCGTCTACAGTGTAACAGAATACAGGATCTGTAGGATCCGGGCATTCTATAGTTGGCGGTAATTTATCCTCAATCACCAAATAGCCCCAACAAGAGTTATTTGTATTGAGATCAGTTAAATGAACTTCTAAAGTTTGACCAACATATTGTGATGTTACTAAAGCTCCAGGTACTAAGTTACCTAATGCATCATATAATGTTACTTCAAAGTCACCACCGGCACAGCCAGAAGTATCAGCAACCATACTAATAGTAATTAATGCTTCACAAGAAGCATCATCTAGGGAGACATTAGTTGTACCATTACATGCTAAAGAGCATTGACTGTATGCATTTTGCGCACTAGTCAATAGAAACAAGCAACTAAAAAACATCAATTTAATAGCTTGTTTTTTAAGAAACGTAAAATTCGTTTTCTTCATGAGATCCGTTTTTAATTAAAAATTTTACTGTCTGGGGGATAAAGCATTGAAATCAAACTTTACAATCCCAAATATTTGTGATTAATAAATTTCTAAATATGAGATGCACAAACGCGTAGTTCGCACAACGGATCTATTATCAATAAGTGGTTGGATAGACTTTCGCCTAGGTAGGAAATATTATCATAATTTGGTTGGAATCTAGTTCATTTACATGAATAGATAACACAAAGATATTCACAAATAACAAATAACAAAATTATTTAATATGTAATTTAAAAAAAATATTCATTTGGGACAACAAACAAATATTATCAGAGAATCAGAATTTTATCAAATATAATTCACTACAGGAAGTTTTGGCACTTAGATATTTATTTATCTGCACACAATACACTCCTTCTGCTGGCTTAGTGTTACTTAAATCCTAAATTATCGCTAAGGAGAATCGTATTTCCATCGAAAACTAAATAAAAATGCCCTATGCTCTGTAAATAGCTTATAGTTCAGCAAATCCCCGAATATTGAAGGGATATTGTACAATACAATACAATAGATTATACGAAAATAAAGAAATGGGTAAGCATTTAGTAGTAAAAGATGTGATTTAAAGTAGTGATGGCCGATATCAAATAGATTAAAGT
>CAYTVR010000391.1:0-5831 GCA_964441245.1 uncultured Saprospiraceae bacterium
TTGCTTCCTTTTTTATCAATGAAAAAAGGAAGACGCCGTAGGTAAAACGATAGAATAAAATCTTAAATCTAGTTATAAGGGTCTGATTGTCAGTTATTTGAAAATGAAAAAAATATATTAAGGTTCACCCCAATGCGTTAAAAAACGGGACAAAAAGGAAAAGCCTAGCCGGCTTGAGGCGAAAAAAGAATAGTTATATTTAGCATAATTATTTTAGATATAACTTACTGTCGTTTTTAAGTATACAACTATATGTCGCAAGACAACGTACTAAAGGTAACCATCATTTAATCACTAAAAACAAACAACTAATTGACTAAAATCGAACTTAATCAACAATGTTGTATTGCTTACGACATTTGAATAGGATGACTTTTATTTCTTTTGCTGGTCAAGCAACAAAAAAGTGCTCAACTGGTTTATAGCAGAGTCAATGCAAATTATTATCATTCGAAATACCAATTAAGATGAAAAACCTAATATCACTTTTATTGAGTTTATTTTTTATAGTATCCGCTTTCGCGCAAAAAGTAGATCCTATTTTTTTTGAGGAAGCTCAACTGTTTTTTAGTACCAACGTAAATGATGGCTTAATTGATTATAAAAAAGTCAAAAACGATAAACGTTTAAAAAATCTGATCACAACCATCGAAACAGCTGATCTGAGTTCATTAGATTCGGATAGTAAAAAAGCCTTTCTCATCAATGCCTACAATTTACAAGTGATTCAAAAAGTGATGGAAATGTATCCTACCGAGTCCGTTCAATCGAGAACAGGATTTTTTGACAAAGATCGGATTCAAGTTGGTGGTAAAAAATATACTTTGACTTCATTCGAAAAGCAAGAATTATTAGATGAATATCAGGATCCGCGTTTACATTTTGTTTTGGTTTGCGGTGCATTGGGTTGTCCTCCGATCACCAATTTTGCCTATGCTCCTAATCAACTAGAAAAACAATTGAATGCGCAAACGAAGTTAGCCTTGAATGATCCTAATTTCATTCGAGTTCAATCGAATCGAGTCAACCTTTCTCAAATATTTAAATGGTATACTACCGATTTTGGTAACAATAATAAAGCTGTGGTAAACTTTATTAATCAATATCGGGATAATGCTATTGACCCTAATATCAAGCTAACTTACTATGAGTATGATTGGACGTTGAATGATCGAAGCCAGTCTAAAAATAAATTGTCAGAAGTGGCAAAAACGAAAAAAAATAATGCAAATCGATATATAGTTTCTTCTACGATTCCACAAGGAAGTATAGAAATAAAAGTGTTTAACAATTTATATTCACAACGCACTACTGCTGGCCCAACTGAAGATGCCTTAATCGATCGGTCCACTTTTTTTACTACTACGACTAGCGTATTATATGGCTTAAGTAATCGCTTCAATTTGGGGATTAATTTAAAATACAGAAGAGTTAGAAATGAAAAACTACCTTCTGAAGCACTTAAAGTTTTTTCAAGCGGAGAGGATAGTAATTTTCGTCAGGGGATTACAGGTATTGGCCCACAAATTCGATATGCACCAACAGCTGCGCTACCTAATTTTTCTATCCAAAGTTCGTTTGTTTTTCCAATTGGTGATCAGTTAGAGGGAGGCAATGGTCGACCATTTATTGATTGGAATGGGGCGATTTGGACCACTCAGTTTTTCAATGATTTGTCTGTTGGTGATAACTTTTCTTTCTTTACAGAATTGGATTTGATCATTGAGGATATCGGCAAATCAGAGGATGGTTTTCTCAATCGAGTATCCACACCAGTGACCCTGATTTTTAGTTATAATCCCAATCCTAAAACAACAATTTATGCACTTTCTGGTTATTCTCCATTTTGGCAATCTACCTATGATTATTTTGCGCAAGCTGGTTTAGGTGCTAAATATCAATTCACTCGAAACGTAGAATTAGAATTACTTTATACTCGTTTTACAACGAAATTTTTCAAGAATAATGGAGGAAAAGCAGCGACTTTTAACCTTGGATTCAGATATAACTTGTAACTTTGTCAACCGAAGTTAAAATGTGCTTACTGCTTTGATTTGAATTCAGTTGGATGAAATGGAAATTGATTTTCTTTCTTTTGATTTATTCTTGCTTATCGCAAAATGTATTTTCGCAAAAAACGATTAACCCAAGAGTCGCGAAGATAGATTTTGAAGGGCTCCAACGTACTCGCCCTAGCTTTTTATTACCTTTCCTTAAAACTCAGAAAAACGAAACGCTGAATAAAGAGTTTCTAGCTCATGACGTCCAAAAATTAAAAAACATACCTAGTCTTGGAAACGCCTCTTATCGAATTGATACCCTTGACAATCAAATTCATGTAGTTTTTAAAGTAGAAGAAGTGAGGACCTTGTTGCCTATTTTAAATTTTGGTGGAGTCAAAGGCAATACTTGGTTACAATTAGGTTTTACAGATATCAATTGGTGGGGCAAAGGTCAGTTTTTGACCGTTTATTATCGAAATACGGATCGTCGTCACTCGGGTGAAATATTTTATCGCAATCCATTTTATCGAGGGACTTATTGGGGTTTTTCGGGTAATGTTTCCAAATGGGCATCAAGAGAACCACTATTTTTCCCGGAGGGAACAGTCAACTATGACTATGATGTTTGGAGCACAGGAGGAACAATTATTCGTCATCTCAACTTAAGAGAAAACCTAGAATTTGGTGCCACTTATTTTGTTGAAAAATATTCTAAAAGTGAATCACAAATATTAGCCAATCCACCAGGTCCCAATGGATTGACTACACCAAAAATACTATTCAAATCGAAGTTTGCCGCAGATCATTTGGACTATCATTATCATTTTGTAGATGGATATAGTGGGAGAGTACTCTTGCAAAATATTTATAATTTTAAGGATAAAAATTGGTTTCATACTTTGCAGTTTCAAAGTCGCTTTTTCCGTCGGTTTAATAAAAAAGGAAACTTAGCCCTTCGATTACGCTTGGCTATTTCAACAAATATTGATACTCCTTTTGCTCCATTTGTAGTTGACAGCCATGTCAATCTTCGAGGTGCTGGCAACCGAATTGATAGGGGAACTGCTCAAATGATTTTTAATGCAGAATATCGCCATACCATTCGATACAATAAAAAATGGGCATGGCAAGGAGTTGTATTTTCAGACTTAGGGAGTTGGCGTAATCCAGGAGGAGAGTTATCGGAATTGATTGATCCTGAGCTGTTTCGACAATTTGTCGGAGGAGGCATCAGAGTCATTTATCAAAAAGTATTTGGTGCTGTATTAAGAATAGATTATGGTATAGATGTTTTTAATACGAGCCAACATGGTTTAGTCATCGGTTTGGGGCAGTATCTCTAAACAAGTCCTTGCGAATTAAGAGAAAGGTTTTAGATCCTTGGATTTTGAAAATCTAAATCTTTCTATCGAAAATGCAAATATGTTTGAAATGATAACATCAAAAGAAACAAACAATAAGCAAAATATTAGATCTCTTCTTCCAAATCCATATCCGCGTCAAATTTGCTTAGAGAAAGCACAATAATCACAATCCCACCAACGACCATCAGCAATCGAACTAAAAAACCAAAACCAGCTCCAGGCATATCAATAAAAGTAAGAAAGGATAATTTTACACCTACCAAAGTCAACACCAAGCTGAGCATTCCAATAATTAATAATAAAAATCCAATAACTGCGAATGTAGTTTTTTTCATAAAAAGATAATTTAAAGTTCAAATCCAATACTGACGAAGCAAGTTTTGCTATTCAATGCATATAATCCACTTAATCTTGAGTCATCATCTAAATCGACGGGCAAAATTAATGAATATTAAAGGAATAAAGGACAAGTTGGTCATTTCTGACAAAATAATGATAAGGACTCGTTTTAGTGCCTTTAGATTATAAAAATGCCCTAATTATTGTTCTAACAATTGTTAGAAGATATGGTTGACATGTTTCGCTTTGCTTAGATTTTATATATATTTGTTGCTACCAAATTAAATCAAGAAATAGTTCTATTGTATATGTGTTTTTACTTGCTAATGAAACACTAAAATGAATTGTTTATGTAAATTACAGTCGCAGATGGTACAACTTATCGAATGCCCACGAGATGCAATGCAGGGTATAAAAGCTTTCATTGAGACGGAACAAAAAGTCGCTTATATCAATCAGCTATTAAAAGTTGGTTTTGATACCATTGACTTTGGGAGTTTTGTTTCTCCTAAAGCCATTCCGCAAATGAGAGATACCGCTGCGGTGTTGGCAGGACTTGATTTGGACCAAACCGATTCCAAACTATTGGCCATTGTTGCCAATAAAAGAGGAGCAGATGATGCTTCGCAATTTGAAGCAATCGATTATTTAGGCTATCCTTTTTCTATTTCAGAAACTTTTCAATTACGTAATACCAATGCTACAATAGAAAAGTCATTGACACGCGTAGAGCAAATTCAAGAGATCTGTACACGAACCAATAAGCAAATGGTGGTCTATATTTCTATGGGATTTGGAAATCCCTATGGAGATGAATGGAATGTAGAAATCGTTCAAAAATGGACAAAACGTTTGGCTGAAATGGGCATTCGGATTTTGTCTTTATCGGATACCATTGGCGTATCTAATCCTGATAGCATCAGTTATTTATTCGGAAATTTAATTCCAGCTTTTCCAGAAATTTCCTTTGGCGCACATCTTCATACTCAAGCTCATAATTGGCATGAAAAAGTAAGCTCTGCTTACGAGCATGGTTGTAGACGATTCGATGGAGCAATAAAAGGTTATGGTGGTTGCCCCATGGCAAAAGATGATTTGACCGGGAACATGGCTACCGAGAATATCATATCATACTTTGATGAGGTCGAAGTAGATTTGAAATTAGATCGAACCGCTTTCGCGAAAGGAATGAATTTGTCTTTATCTGTTTTTCCTCAGCATTAATTTTTTTTAAAACAATTTCTTAAATGCATATCCTTCAAGCAGAATTCGCTACACCACATTATGATGAAATGATTCGATTGAGAGATAGAATCTTGAGAGCGCCATTAGGTTTAGCTTTCACGATAAAAGATTTGTCAGTGGAATATCAATATGTTCATCTTGGATGTTATGATGACCAATCCAAATTGCTAGGTTGTTGTGTACTCGTAGACAAAGGTAATGGCGACTTAAAAATGCGTCAAGTAGCCGTTGATTTTCCTTCTCAAAAAATGGGGGTAGGTACCTTATTGGTAGAGGCGACTGAGCAGTATGCCCAATTAAATGACTTTAAGAAGATTGTCCTCAGTGCCAGGAAAACAGCAGTTCCTTTTTATGCAAAATTAGCTTATAAAAAGAGAGGGAAGGAATTTCTTGAAGTTGGAATTCCACATTTTAAAATGGAGAAAAAGCTATAGTGAATTTTAGTAGTTACCCTTCATTTATTTTTGATCAGCTTTGAAATTTGTTATATTGAGTAAGCTTGTAATTATTATTCCAATAAAATCTTTTTTTTATGTCAAAAACAATTGATTGGTATCTCGATAAATACGGCGAAAGCCATCAAAATGCAACTAATAAATTAATTCATTGGGTTTGCGTTCCTGCTATCTTATTTAGTTTATTTGGAATGTTGTATGCTATTCCTTTTCCAGTAGAAAGAAGTTTGTTGACCAATTGGGCGTCCGTCTTTTTTGGTCTTTCCTTATTATATTATTTGCGATTATCGATTCCCATGTTTTTGGGTTTCATCGTGATTGGAGCACTAGTGGTCTGGGGCAACAATGCGATTTATGAAACGGTAGGATATAATGCAACGCAATTGGCTTATGTCTCCGCTGGTATTTTTGTCGTAGCTTGGGTT
>CAYTVR010000392.1:0-5815 GCA_964441245.1 uncultured Saprospiraceae bacterium
TTAGAAAAAATAAGGATATAAGGTATCTGTACATCAAAAGTTCAGATACCATTACACAACCTAACTTGAGAAAACTATGCAAACCATTCCTCAACTTTTCCGCACAGAATACAGTAAAATGGTCGCTGTACTTTGTAAGTCTTTTGGACTTTACAATATACAAATGGCCGAGGACATTGTAAGTGAGACCTTCTTAATGGCTGCAGAAACCTGGGGAAAGAAAGGACTACCAGACAATCAAGTTGCCTGGCTTTATACCGTAGCTAAAAACAAAACTAAAGATCAACTAAAAAGACAAAATCTCTTCAGAGATAAAATAAGTCCAGGATTCTCTCATACTCAGGAGAAGTCGGAAGAGATCCAAGTGGACTTTTCAAAAAATAATATTATGGATAGTCAATTACAAATGCTTTTTGCGCTTTGTCATCCATCCATACCCATATCGTCACAAATTGGTTTATCGCTTAGATTACTCTGTGGATTTGGTATAGATGAAATAGCTGAAGCCTTTTTGAGCAATAAAGAAACCATCAATAAGCGCTTATTTCGAGCCAAAGAAAAATTGCGAAAAGAAAAGGTGGATTTAACATTGCCACCTGAAGGCGAATTGGAAAACAGATTAGACACTGTATTGAGAAGTTTATACTTATTATTCAATGAAGGGTATTATTCTGCCTCTCCTAATAAAACTTTGCGCAAAGATTTTTGCTTGGAAGCGATGCGATTAGTTTTGATGCTTTCGCAAAATGAAGCGACCAAAAGACCTCATGTAAATGCCTTGTTAGCATTGATGTGTTTTCATGCTTCTCGTTTTGAAGCCCGAGTGGATGACAATGATGAATTCATTCTTTATGATGAACAAAATACCGCGCTTTGGAATCAAGATCTAATTGAAAAAGGAGAATACTACATCAATCTTTCTGCCAAAGGTGACCAATTATCCAAGTATCATTTAGAAGCAGCTGTTGCTTATTGGCACACTCAAACTGAATCCGAAATCGAAAAGTGGGAAAACATTCTACAGCTTTACAATAAACTGCTTCAAATCGAATATTCGCCAATGGCTGCACTCAATCGCACCTATGCTTTAGCTAAGGCTAATAATTATGAAGAAGCTATAAAAGAAGCAAAAAAAATCAACTTGGATCAACATTTATTATTTCATTGTCTGATGGCGGAGTTACATAAAGATAGTTCTACGTCCATTGCCTTGGAACATTTAGCGAAAGCGGAACATTTAGCGAAAGCGGAAAGAGATAAGAAGTTGATAGCGCGGAAGCGGGCGGAGATATTAGGAAAAAATTAAACCATGCTGTCCGTTGGTTAAATTAAGAATTGATATTGTTAGGTTTTTAAAGTCATCCAGTGATTCCTTTCTGTACAGCTATTAGATAACTTTTCCCAATAGGTAATTTAAAATCTTTTAAAATGATCGTATTGCCTTCCAGTGCTTTTACGCGATTGATATTGACAATGTAAGATTTGTGAATCCGTAGAAATAAATGCTCGGGTAATTGTGATTCTTGTTCTTTAATCGTTTTTCGAATTATTTTGGTGGCTTGATTATCTAAAAAGAATTTTAAATAATTTCCCCAAGATTGAATGTATACTATTTCTTTATAGGGGATGCGATAGACTTTTTTATTTTCTCGTAAACTGATAAAATCGGGAGAATGGAAAGGGGTAGAATTTTCGGTTTTAGAGGTAGCCGATTGTTTAAATTCATTTTCTAAAATTAGTATCCTTCGAACTCTTTCTATCGCTTTTATAAACCTTGTAATCCGGATGGGTTTATGTAAATAATCGACAACTTGGTCATAATCAAAACCCTTGATGGCGTATTCGGTAAAGGCCGTGGTAAGAATAACCTTAGGTGTATTTTGGTGTAAACTTTCTAATAATTCTAAGCCCGTAATATCAGGCATTTGTATGTCAAGTAGAATCGTATCGGTCTTATTTTTGTTGAGAAAATTCAAAGTTGAAATACCATCATAGCAATGCCCGACTATTTCTATGAAATCTATTCTTTCACAATAGCCCTTCAATACCTCATGGGCTAAAGGTTCATCATCTACGATTAAAACTTTTATTTTATTCATAGGGCTATAATTAAACCTATTCTATAAGCAGATCGGTCTTTAGTGCAAATTAGTTTATGCTTGTCCCCATAAATCATTTCTAATCTTCTTTTGGTATTTTCTAAACCGATGTTCGTTTTTACAGTTTTTTTATTTGGAATAATGCTGTTTTTTAAATCGAAAAATATTTTTCTCCCCTCTGTTTTCATTTGCAAAATTATGTAACAAGGGTGAATAGGATGAGTCCCGTGTTTAAAGGCATTTTCTACAAAGGGCAAAAATAATAAAGGAGAAATACTTAAAGATTTATCCACTTCTTTAAAATCTATTGTCAAGTTGCAATTTGGATTCAATCGTAATTTTTCTAATTCAATATAAGACTTCAATAACTGAATTTCATCTTCTAATAAAATCATCTCTTTTTTTGAAATTTCTAAATGATAGCGCATCACATCCGATAATTCCAAAATCATTTCAGAACCTTTTTCAGCATCGATTTTATTTATTCCATAGATATTATTCAGGGTATTGAATAAAAAATGAGGATTGATTTGAGCCTTTAAGGAATTGAGTTCCGTCTCCGTTGTTTTAGCTTTTAATTCTTGAAGCTGAAATTGATTGATAATTCCTCTTTTGAAGTATTGCAATCCTAAACTTATGGGTATTATAGCAAGAACATTTATTAAATTTTGTGCCTTTGAATTATGGTGGACTCCAATTAACTGATCTACAAAACCAAGCATAAGAACACCAGAAAATACTAAAAAAAGAAAAGCTAAAACGTAATAAGCATATTTTCTTTTATCGAAAAAATGGGTTTTTATAGCAAAATTGAAATATACAATATAGATCGCAGGTGATAATTCTAACAATTCAAATAAAATATCCTGAATGCCTTCCTCTGGAAAACTTTCTATCCATTCCAAAAGACCAATTAGCAGAAATATAATTACCCAAATCAGAATATGATACACCCATCTTTTTTGAAGAAAACCTTGCATCCTGCAATTTAATAAACAAACCTATGTCATGTTTATTATTGTGACGAAAGCCTTTCATCACAACATAGCTGGTATTAGTCACTCTTCTTTTTATGCTAGAAAATGGGATCGTAATTTTAAACAAATTCTATAATAACAATTGACAAAAAACTATTAAGCTATGAATCAATCAAAAAATATCCTACTTCTTCTTTTATTGATATGCTGCTTCGTTAATTTAACTGCTCAAGTTCCTTTAACGAAAAAAGTAAAAGCTAGTATTGATTTAGAATTAACCAAGAACATAAAAAAACTAAAAGTTGTGGGCGCCAGTTTCGCCGTAATAGACCATGGAGAAATTGTCTATTCAGAAGGATTTGGATTTTCAGATTTAGTCAATCAAGTGAAGGTTACTTCTAATACGATTTTCCCAATTGGTTCTTGTACCAAAACGTTTACCGCAATCGCAGTAATGCAGTTGCATGAAAAAGGGCTTTTAGATATCAATGAATCTATCAAAAAATATATTCCTGAATTAACGATACCTAGTAAATATAATGATGGCAATGAAATATTTATTAAAGATATTCTCTCTCATATTTCTGGCTTGCCAAGTGACATTATGAATGGCGTGATGACTGATAAACCAATAAGTATAGATTGGTCTATTCGGGAACTCAACAAACAAACTACTATTTCTCCAAACCAATTTATTTATTCTTATTCCAATATTGGATATGCATTATTGGGTGAATTGATTGAACGAGTAAGTGGAGTATCTTATAGTGAATATTTGAAACAAGCCATTTTTGAACCTTTAAAAATGGACAACACCACTGCTGGAAATTCCAATAAGTTGAGTAAGGGCTATCTAAAAAAGAAAGTCGTTCCTTATTCTCAGGTTAGAGATGTTGCTGCTGGTTGGATAACCAGTACAACTGCTGATATGTCAAACCTGGTTAAAATGATGATGAACGATGGCGTATTTGAAGAAACGAGATTGCTGTCTGAAAAAAGTATTGCAGACATGGAACAAAATCATTTAATGGGAACTACTATGAATGCTTCTAGTACCTATGGAAAAGGGCTAGGGGTATATACAGCCGAATTAAAAAATGGGGCAACTATTCAAAATAAATTAGCCTATGGTCATGGTGGATTTTCCCCTCCTTTTCACGCAGATTTCAGATATATTCCCGAATTAGAAGTTGGCGTGATCGTATTTTCAAATACAAGACATTCAGGTTTACTGCGTTCTGCAGGTTATATCTTAGGCCTTTATTTAAAAGAAGCGAAAGGGATTGATTATCAATTGATTAGAAAAGAATCGAGTATTGAAAATAATTGCGAGGAAGTGGATATCCCTGGTCTTTACAATTTAGGGATGGGAAGTATCGAAGTAACAAATCTAGATAAAATAAAATTCAAGGTGGAAGGCAATAAAGTTGTTTTAAAACGAATTGAAAACTCTTTTGACTATTCTGTAACTGCTAAGTTGTTTGGTATCCTTCCTATAAAAATGAAAGACGTTGTTTTTAGATTTGTCAAAAAGAAGAATCAAATGTATATAACACAACTCGACCTAGAAGGAAAAGTAGAAGAATTTATAGGTGCTAAAACTGAAAAAGTGCCCATTTCAAATGCGTGGGCTGCAACCATTGGGTCTTACAAAATTGTGAAGAGTTTTCCTTCTAGTTTTGATGAATTTGATTTTTCCAGAGCAACCATAAAAATTCAACAAGAAAATGATGTTCCTTATTTATCCATCAAAACGCCTAATCGTAACTTCCAATTTTTCTTAAATATTAAATCTGATTCCATTGCTTATACCGGAGGGATGGGTAGACATATGAATTATATGGTCAAGATTTTAGAAAATAAAAATGTCTATTTTAGTGGATTTGAATTTGAGAAGTTGTGAATAAATTTAGCAAAAGATTTGGTATAATGTTCGGTATGATTTAGCGAAAGCGGAAAGAGATAAGAAGTTGATAGCGCGGAAGCGGGCGGAGATATTAGGGAAAATTAAATCAGGTAAAATTTTACTGATGGTATTAAGATATTTCTTCAAAACAGTTGCGCAAAATCTTCGTTTATGAAGACTCAAAGAAGAGTTTCATGAACATATTGAAATACATTTCCAGAAACTTATTTTAGCTAACAGATAATTATATGCGGAAGACTATCCTGAGGGGTAGTCTTCCGTCATATATATTGTTATGTAGCATTACCTTTCTACATAATTTTTAAGTAAGATAAGTCCTCTTTCATTAATCGTGGCCATTTCTTTCTTTGCTCCAAATAACCACATGAAAAAAGCATTTCCGATGCTAGATTCTACTGCAAAATCTTGAGTAAGTACAGTGCCTTGTGATGTGCTAGAAAAAGAATAGTCAAATGTAGGATTTGCCTTAAAGGGCTTTTCAATGGTACATTTCACACCTACAAATGTGGGCTCATTAATTTTTACAATTTCTTGATAGCCCAGATCTTTCCCTCCATTACCGTCCCAATGAAATTGAACGCCTACTTCTCCATCTTTTCCTTTTAGCTCATATTTTTGTGCTGGATCTGCCTCCAAGAAAGGAGACCATTTTGGATAATTTTTCAAGTACTTGACCATGTCAAAAACTTCCTGTTGTGATCCATCTATGGTTACCTGCTTAGTAATCTCAATGTGAGTTAACTTCTTTGCTTGGTATAAACCAAATGCAATAAAAGAAATAAGGGCTGCGAAAATTATAGAAATAATCATTT
>CAYTVR010000393.1:0-5805 GCA_964441245.1 uncultured Saprospiraceae bacterium
TTTATGAATTTATTGTCAATGATTCTAGTATGCCGAATTGCAGCAGCTTCATTGGACTGGACGTCGAATGCGGTAACAACAATGAAGATTGCAACATCAATAACTTGAGTGTTGTACCAGGTGATTGTGGTTCTTTTAATGTTTATCCACTCACCATCGACTTCGAGTATGAAAATCCTACTAACGAATCTTTCCTAGTCATTTATCAAAATGACGTCATTGGATCTTACAATCTTAGTGAGTTGCCAGTGACCGTTCTTGCCTTTACAGGAAATGGAAATGCCGTTGAAACCATTCAAATCTGTATCGATGATAATCCAGATTGTTGCGCTGCTTTAGATTTCGAATCGCCTTGTTTCAATTCCAATGATTGTCAAATCTCCAATGTTTTCGCGCAAGCGTCTGAATGTAATGGAAATGAAAATTTCTTTGTCAATATTGAATTTGATGCTCAAAACACCAGTAACACTTTTAAAATTAGCGGTAACGGTAATGACTATGGCACTTTTGAATATGGACAAAATTTCTACACCATCGGACCGATCGAATGGCAAGCTAATCTAGTTTATGAATTTATTGTCAATGATTCTAGTATGCCTAATTGCAGTAGTTTTACTCAACTCGATGTCGAATGCCCAGGTTTTGGAAATTTAAGTGTGTGGCCAGGTGATGCCAACTTTGACAACATCTCCAATCACTTTGATTTATTAAACATTGGATTAGCTTATGGATCAAGCGGAGCAGCAAGACCCGATCAAACAATGACTTGGTCTGGATGGGCTGCCGAAGATTGGGCGGATGACTTTGAAAATGGTATCAATTTCAAAAATGCGGATTGCAATGGAGATGGCATTGTGAATGAATCAGATGTATCTGCGATCACCAATAACTATAATGAATCACACGGCTCCACCTCTCCTTTTGTCGGCAATGAAGGCAACGAAACTGATCCACCCATATTTTTAGAACTTCCACCAGCCAGTGAATTACAAAATGGAGTTAGTTTTACCGCTCCTATTATTTTAGGAACAGAAAGTATTCCAGTCGCTGCTATTTATGGGATTGCCTTTACCATTGAGTTTGATCCAGATATGATACAAATGCCTGCTAGCATCGAGATTAATGATAGTTGGTTAGGGGCTAATAGTGAATTGATCATTATTGATCATAGCGATTCATTTACAGGAAAAATAGACGTTTCAATTAGTCGTATCGACCAGCAAGATGTTGGTGGTTCTGGTCCCATAGCAGATTTTGTTGGAATCATTGATGATATTTTAGGAAGAGAAACGATGTCGGTTCACGTGACTGATATCCGAGCCATCCAAGCAGATGAAACACCTGTGGTTTTGAATTCAACAGTTGAGGTAGTGAATCTAAATTCAACGAATATTAATTCGCCACAACTATCCGAGCAATTAGATATTTTTCCAAATCCATCTTCCGATCTGCTGTATGTAAGATATCGTGGAACGATGATGCCAAGTACAATACAAGTCTACAATATTATTGGTCAAGAAATATGGAATAATCCTAAGGCCACCGCTTTCGAAAAAATAGAAGTGCACGATTGGAGTCCAGGTATTTATTTGGTAAAAATTGTTATCGGGAATCAACAGGTAACTCAAAAAATAAAAATAGATCGAAAGTAACAACTTCTCTTTCTCATTTGAAGTTATTCAATAATTATTGAAAAACTTTTTCGTATAAAAGCATGTTATCCTTGATGACGTGCTTTTTTTGTATTATGTGATTTTATTGTGATCACAAAACTTATGTTTTTCATTTATCTTTTTATTAGTTTCGGTCTGATTTATCTGCTTCTTTTTGGGTTGGTCCCAAAAGGAAATTTGATTCATGAAGGGCTTCGCCTACCCATTTATCAATACCATGCTCAGACGACACCTAGAGACAATATGATGGTCAAGAAACATCGTTTTGGGAATCATCGACGGCAATATTTTTTACATTGTCAACCTAAAGAAGGTGCAAAAAAAAAGCAGGTTGTGATTTATTATCATGGCGGTGGATGGAGTTTAGGGAGTCCTGAAATGTTTCGAGTCAATGCGCAATTTTTTGTGGATCAAGGCTACGAAGTTTTCATGCCCTCTTATCGTAGAATTCCATTTTATCGCTACCCTGCTATTCGCGAGGACTTATCCAATACATTACAAGCAATTGTAAAAATGATAGGAAGCGATGGCGCGAAAAATCGCCAAATTATTTTAGGCGGTATGTCTGCAGGAGGTAATTTAGTCGCTCTGATGTTGTACAATAAAAAAGAATTGAACCGACTTGGATTGGCTCCTGATTTGTTTTCGGGAATTCTACTTTGTGGTGCGCCATTGGATTTAAGTAAGATGCAAAGCAGTCCCGTGTTGTGGGCCTATGCAGGAACAAAAGAAAGTGAAATGTTTCGTCAAGCTAGTCCAATCGAATATTTATCTGGAGAAGAACAAACACCGATTCTTTGCATTCATGGAAAAAAAGATGGCTTAGTTGATTATCAAGCAGCAGCGAATTTCATTACTAAAATCAAGGAACAAAATCCTTCCATACTAAATACCATCATTCTTCCAGAAGGTACTCACCTCGATACCGGAAGCTGGAATTTTCATGACAATGAACTTCGAAAGCAATTGATCGTGTGGTTAAGTACTTTATAATTTTGGGTTATAAAAGATTAGTTATTGATTGCTAAGGCTAAACGACGTAGCCATTGATATGTGCTGTGTTTTTCTTTTCCTATTCCAATGTTATTGTTTTGGAAACAGCCGTAACGACGTCCCCATTATCTTTTTCATTTTTCTAATTTTTCATCGTACGTAATAAATGGCTAAAGTTAAGTTAAGTCAGACGCTTATTTTAAATCATCATCCTACAGCCCACTTCTAAACCTAAAGAATAATTATGGTAATCCGTAAAGAAAGATGGAGGTATTTGTATTTTCTCATCATCAAAATTTTCAGTAAGAAAATATCGAAAAACAGGTTGTATCATCAATCGAAAACGATCATTTAATTGATATTGATACCCCAAACTTACAATTCCTGAAAATTGCCATTGGTGGACACTTTCCACTTTATTTGTTCTTGTATATTTATCATTTCGAGTTGGACTAGAAGATTTAAAGGTTGAAGTCAATTTTGACCGAATATAATAGTTACTCGCTACTCCTATTTCCACAAAAGGACTCCATTTTTTATTATCAAATTCATACCTCAATAACAAGGGAATTTCTATGAAACTTAAATTCACTTTTTCCTTTATCTCAACATCTTCAAATATCGAAAATTGATTAGCATCTTGAACAAGAGAATAGCCCAAACGAGTGTATCGTACTCCTGTCTTAAGCCATATTTTTTTTCCAACTTCGTGATTAAAATTCATTCCAAATCGGACATTAGGATTTCCAACTATTTTAGAATTAGTAGGCAGACTATTACCATTGTCATCCGTGAATTCGAATCCACTATTCTCCGTATTTGTACGATTCGTGTAATCTACACCAAAGATCAAATCTACAGCAGCTTTTTTTTGTGCAGAAAGATTGGTCATTAAAAAGACAAGCAATAAGCTTAGCCATACTAGGTTTTTCATATTTTATATTTTTTGTTGTTAAGCCCTTAGGTTTCATTACATCAAAACTGTTTTTATAACACCTTATTTTCTTTTAAGCTTTTCTTAACATTTTATTTTTTGTAAAAAAAGCACGATTTATTAGTATACAAAATAAATACTCTTTTCCGCTGACTAAAAGCCCTAACAACCAATCATTAAAAACAAACAACTAAAATGACTAAAGTCAAGATAAGCTTATCGAAAGGGATAATAAATTTATTCTATCTTTACACCAAGGAATTATTTTAAAATATAAATTTTCTAGATGCACATTTTAAAAACCCATTATCATCCTGATATAAAAACTTTAGAAAACAAATCTGTTTTTACCAGGCTAGCGACAAGAGGGATTGCAACTCAAGGTGATCATATTTTACTCTTATATACCGAAAGATATGAAGACTACAGTCTTCCAGGTGGAGGCTTAGATCAAAATGAGGATAAAATCGAAGGGATGATTCGAGAACTTAGTGAAGAAACTGGAGCTAAAAATATTCAAAACATAAAACCTTTTGGTGCTTACGAAGAATACAGACCATGGTATAAACCAGACTTTGATATTCAGCATATGATTTCTTATTGTTATACCTGTGATATCAACAAAGAACTCGGCAATTCCAAGATGGAACCATACGAAACCAATAATGGGATGAAACCAGTTTGGGTGAACATTCACAAGGCCATCAAACATAATAAAAAAACAATGGCTACTAGTGACAAGAAAGGAATGTCGGTTGAAAGGGAAACTTTTTTACTCGAGCTGATCGCTAAAAATATAAGCTAGAAAAATTGACCTACCATTTTATTTCTTGGCCTCTGCTTTACACTTTGCTTTCATGTTCGCGTACTTTTCTGAGGTGACAAACTCTCCACTACCATACTCTGCAGTTGTAAAATCATTTTTCAAGGAATTGATAAAACAATCACAATAGACATCGATGTCATGTTGAACTTTCCAGGCCTCATCATGGTGATTCAACAAGCTCAATCGAATGCCTTTTTCGATGCGTTCATCGAAGACTTCAGCTAATTTTTTGGCTTTAGCTGGAGGCCGTTCGGCAGGCAAACATTTTTTCGATATTTCGAAAAGAGTTGGATCATTGGTCGTTAATAAAAAATCTAAATTACCTTCTTTTATCAAGGCTACTTTCTCTTTATCATCTCGCAGAAAGTCATAGACTTTAGGAATCATGCATTGACAATAATCTACAACTGCCTGGGATTTTGCTACCGTTCTTTCGTTCGATTCAATACATGATTTAATTGGTATGGCTAAGCCCTTATCTTCATTCGTTGCTTGACAACCTGCTTGAAAAACCATCGCCCCAAAAAGGAACAAAAACATTAAAATAAAAACTAGATGACGGATGACTCTTTTCATGCTAACTATTTCTTTCTATTTTGAATACGTATTTGATCTATTATTTAATGATCCAAATCTTATTCATTTACGAAAGCTTAAGCATTAAGTTGCCAAATACTAAAATTCAAAGCAGCCGCAAAAGTCACCCAAAGAATATAAGGAATCATTAACCAGGCAGCCGTCTTATTGATTTTTCCAAAACGAATGATACAAAGCAAAATCATTCCCCATAGCAATACTATTTCGGCGAAAGCCAAAGGAGGGTTTTTCATCCCAAAAAAAATCAAAGTCCAGAGTCCATTTAACACCAGTTGAATTACAAAAATAATCATAGCCGTTCGGATTATTTTTTGATCTAATCCTTTATTCCAAATCATTCCCGCAGCGATCCCCATCAAGATATAGAGTACGGTCCATGCTGGTGCAAAAAGCCAATTAGGTGGATTAAAAAATGGTTTATTCAAATCAGCGTACCAATTAGGAATCGCGTCCGCAGTGACCAAGCCAGAGCTAAATCCAACCGCTAAACAAATGACAATAGAAATGATAATTTTGAGCATATTTTTTAGGTTTTAGTTATTGAATATTGGCTATTTCTCAGTGAATAATAGAAGTGTTCAGAAAAATATTGAATCAAATTTTTTGAATAATTCCGATATATTTTGGCGCGATTACCAAGATAGAAGGCCCATTCATTATTCAATATTGGCCTAATCGATATTCAATATTTCCTTAGATTATTTTCGAATTATTTTTTCTGAACACCCCTTACTGAATATTAAATATTCCCTCTACTTACTCATTATTCATATTCCTTTCCC
>CAYTVR010000394.1:0-5769 GCA_964441245.1 uncultured Saprospiraceae bacterium
CCATATTAAAAGAGGCTAGTGAGACTTGCAAAAGTTTTGTGAGTATTGGAATTGCTAGAGCTATGAATCAGCATAATAAAAAGTAGACCTGTTTAGCAAGCTGTGTCCTATACTTTCCCGCTGCCCTAACCCTAAAGAGGAAACAGTCCGCTGACGCAGCTAATGGAATAAAAAAACGCCTCATGAAAATCCATGAAGCGCTTTTAGGTTTTTCTCAAAATCTTACCTGTTTATACCTCTTCTTCTGTCTTCACTAATAATTGAAATCCATTGCCGTGGATGTTAACTATTTCAATATTTGTATCAGGTTTTAGATATTTTCTTAGTTTGGTGACGAATACATCCATACTTCGAGCAGTGAAGTAATTGTCTTCGCCCCATATCTTAGTCAAAGCTTCCGATCTTGGCAGAATGTCATTGACATACATGCAGAACATGCGAAGCAATTGAGCTTCCTTCGGAGATAATTTTTCTTTAGACTCTTGTTCACCGCCAGGTGAAAAGGTTAGAATTCGTAAAGGGTAATTAAAATGGAATCTTCCGATTTCAAATTCTTTGATTTCCTCTCTTGGGTCAGCCTTGGACTGACGTCGCTTCATAATCGCTTGGATGCGATAAAGTAATTCTTCTGAATTGAAAGGCTTGGAGATATAATCATCTGCACCAATTTTGAATCCTTGCAATACATCTTCCTTCATGGTTTTGGCAGTTAGGAAAATAATTGGGACATCTGTGTTCTTCTCTCTTATCTCTCTTGCCAATGTAAAGCCATCTTTACGAGGCATCATGACATCAAAAATGCATAGATCAAACTCTCCTTTTCTAAACTTCTCTAATCCTTCCACTCCATCGGTAGCGAGGGTCACATCATACTCATGCATTTCTAAATAAGAACGAAGGACATCTCCAAAGTTTTGATCGTCTTCAACTAGCAAAATTTTGTTGTTTGTTACGGCCATAAGCTGGTATTTAATTCTTTATAGGGGTAATTAATAAAGGCAAGATAGATTAGCAGATAAGCTTCGCTGGTAAATCGTTTTGCCTGTAAATTTTAGTTTCCAATAAATGTAACGTAAAAATGTTAAAATAGCTTGTCCCATAGGGTAAACTTTTTAACAAATCTAAGGAATCGCAATATAAGGGGATTATCAGGCAATCACAAGACGCTATAATCTTACAAGAAAACTATGGTAATAGGATTCGTCAACTACGCAGAAACTTGGTAAGGAAAAAACAAAATAAAACTACTTCCCTTACCCAGCTCACTTTTCACATCAATATGACCTTTGTGAGCCGTCATCATGGCCTTTACGTAACTCAAGCCGAGTCCGAAGCCTTTTACATCATGCAGATTACCGGTATGAACTCGATAAAACTTGTCAAAAATATGCTTTCGAGCTTCTTTTGTCATACCTATTCCATGATCTTGGACAATGAGTTGGACGCCATTTGATACATTTTTAGTGTGTATGATGATGTCCGGATTTTCAGGTGAGTATTTATTGGCGTTATCTAATAGGTTGTTGACGATATTGGAGACGTGAGTTAAGTCTCCTTCGATATTTGGATTATTTGCTTCAAGATTGGTTCCTACTTTTCCACCTTTTTTCTCGACTTGAAGGTTGGCATTATTGACGGCTTGACCTATAACTTCATGGAGATTGATGGCGGTCAATTTTAAGCTAAACTCTTCCTTATCCAATAAGGCCATTTGTAATACCTTTTCCACCTGACTTAGCATTCGTTTATTCTCCTGCTTGATAATTCTTGCAAATCGTTTTACTTTATCTTCATTACCTACGATCATTGGACTTGTGATAGAATCAGTCGCTAAGGAGATAGTTGCAATTGGCGTTTTAAACTCATGGGTCATATTGTTGATAAAGTCGGTTTTCATTTCTGAAACCTTCTTTTGTCGAAGTACGGTTTGCATGGTGTAAATGAAAGAGAATAATATGATACTGATGAAGAGTAAAGACGCTAGTAAATTAGACCATACTGATTTCCAAAGCTGTTTCGTCTTTGACGGAAAAAAGAGAAACAATCGTCCTGGAGGAAAATTGTCAAAGGGAAATAAAGTAGCTTTGTAAGGAGTCTCTGCCAAATTATCGTAACCTGTTAGTTTTGTTACATTTGGATTGGAATCAACAATCAGAAAATTATTATCCTGTATGATAAAAGCATCTTCTTTATAAGAATAAACTCCATAGTTATAATCGATATTAATCCCTTTATTTTCTAATTCGGTTTTTAATAGTTTGTCTAAATATGGAAGTTTGATTCTAGACGCAAGAGGTTCTAATTGTTGTTGTTGTCGCAATCGCATATGGAATGATTCTTCGTCAGGAGCAATTGTCCTTTTCGACACCTTTTTGATCATTCCTTCAACATCTTTCCTCTTCTCTTGACAGTCATCACAATTACAAACAGGATTATAATAATCGTCTAAATCTTCCTGAGAAATAATTTGTGTTCTATGCTCCACATTTTCAAAAGCAAAATCAATGACATTGGGTCTTTCAATACTCACAATAGATTGCTTCCGTTCTATTTTTACATTGGAAATTTTGAGCGTCTCATAATCTTTCAAAGCCTCAACTACATCATCCAATATTTCAAACACATCTTTTTTGAACTTCTTTTCTGCTTCTTGAATTGATTCTCTAACCCAATTGACCTGCAAGGTTACAATGCCCAGCAATGCTGCAGACATCAACCCTATGATTAGCCAAATGGTTTTATTATTCATCTTATTTTTTAATAAAGTTCTGTACTTCCTACAAATTTAAATATTACAGATGCCCTTTTCTGTACTTTAACAGACATTTAACCTAAGCATGGTAATAGGTTAAATACAACAACATAACAATACATTTACATCTTGTGTTATTTTCGCATTATCATGCAAATAAAAGCCTAATCCAAAAGGTCTTTCATCTTATCGCATTGCAGATCTTAGTTCTCCTGCTTCTTGACTCGTCAATTTAAAGTCTTTAATAAATCCTTCCACGGAAGGTCGAGCCAAAAATAATGCTACCACCGCAAAGCCATAAAAGATTAAAAACAGATAGTTCCCGAACAGAAACATCATCACAATACAACACAAAGCTGGCCCTTCCAATAACGCCCAACGAATAATGGAATTGGTTCGATAATGATCCAATTTTTCATCTAAATCTCCTAAATTTTTCACCTCTTTCAATCGACTATTGTAAATAAAGGAACTAAAATAAATACAACTAAGTGTCATTAGACCTATGACCATTGGCATCATTAGATCATTGCCCATATCTGTTTGATCTGGCCCCAAAGCCATTAATAAAAAGCCAATCATCAAACAACCACCAAGTAAAGCATAATGTAAAATTTGAATGCTCTTGAATTGTTCTTTCATTTGAATTTGATTTTAGATGGTTTTAATTTTTTATTGTTCCTTCGACCTCGCTCAGCATGAATTGAGCGAAAGCAAAAAGCCCTCGCTAAAAATAGAAAAATTTAGCGAGGGCTTCTCATTTGCCGAAAGGCTAAAAATAATTATGCTACTCTATACCATGCATCATCTTCTTCATGAAAGGATTCAAAATTATCAATAAAATGCCCGCACCAATTGGTATTGCAGTAAAGATTAGAAAGAAGGTTGACATACTATAAGAGTCAACAATAACTTTAATATAACTACCAGTCAAACCGCCCGCCCAATTGGCCACAAAATTAGCAATAAACCAAATTCCGAACATCAAACCAATGAGACGTACAGGGGCTAACTTACTCACATAGGAAAGACCGACTGGGGAAACACATAATTCACCCATGGTATGAAGATAGTAGGCTAATACTAACCACATCATAGTTACTGATGCAGTTTCTGCACCTTGAGGTATTCCTGCACTTCCAAAAGATAATATTCCAAATCCAAGTCCAAGAACAATCAGGCCTATGGCAAATTTTATAGGCCCAGAAGTGATAATTCCTTTTTCCCAAAACTTAGACACAAGAGGTGCCATCGTAATAATGAAAAAAGAATTCAAAATGGAAAACCAAGAGGCTTGAACTTCTGTAGTATCCGCTTGAAATTCGCGATTAAGCATCCATATTACAATACCCCAAATAAGTACAAAACTAAATCCTAATATAAGATTAGAAGTAGCGATTTCGTTAAAAGTAACCTTGAATAATTTAAACAGTACCCAAGTGATTACTGATAATGCACCCACTGTAAGTAAGGCATTAATAGAATTAAAAATCACCCCACTATTACCTTCTAAGGTTCTATCGGTGTAATCTCTAGCAAACACCGTCATAGAACCTCCAGCTTGCTCAAAAGCCCACCAAAAGAAAATAGTAAAAAAGGTCAAAATAATTATTACCCAAACCCTATCTTTTTCCACTTTATTTAAAGTAGGATCCGTAACGATATATCCGACAAACGGAATCACAATTCCAAAAACAATTGGAGGAATTATCGTTCTATTTATTCTTGTCAACGCGGAAGTTGAATCTACATCAGGTAAAATAAAATATAGTAGTGCAGCAATAGCAACTCCAATTCCTGCCCAAGTTAAAATTCTATTACCCGTACTTGATGCAGTAGCCGTTTTTTGTAAATCATCTTCCACAGCTTCTTCTTTAGGTTGCAAACCTATCTCTCCTAATATACTTTGGCCATACCAAAATTGAAGCATCCCCAATAACATGAAGATTCCAGCTAAACCAAATCCATAACTCCAAGAAACTTTTTCTCCAATATATCCACAAAGTAAAATACCAAGAAAGGCCCCTGAATTAATGCCCATATAAAAAATCGTATAGGCAGAATCTTTTTTTGATTCATCTTCATATAACTGACCCACAATCGAAGAAATATTAGGTTTGAATAAACCATTTCCAAGAATCAAAGCTGTTAACCCCCCGTAGAAAAATAATTTACTACTTTCAATAGCCATGAATCCATGTCCAATAGCCATAATTAATGCGCCCCAAAAGACGGCCTTTCTATATCCCAGATATTTGTCGGCTATCATTCCCCCAAAAAGAGGCGTTAAATAAACCAGCCCAGTATAGATTCCATATAAGCCCAATGCATCTTCTTCTTCCCATCCATAACCGCCTTTCATTAAACTAGCAGTTAAAAACAAAACCAATAAAGCCCGCATACCATAATAAGAAAACCGTTCCCACATCTCTGTGAAGAACAATACGAACAATGCAGCAGGGTGATCTAGAATAGTTTGTTTGATGTTGGAATCAGCTAGAAATTTATTAGCCATAGTCATAAAAAGTTTAAACCATCATTTTTGAGCATTCCACTTTCGTGAAATAAAATGAACTGGTAGTGAATTTTAGAATAATAAAATTGGATAGGTTTCTCTCTCTGGAATTAATATAGCTCTAAAAATATATTATTTAAACGGGAAAGTAATCAAAATAATTAGAATAATGTTGTTAGTGTTTTGTTATTTGTCCGATTCTATTCCGTCTAAATCCACATTAAATCTAGTTGGTCAATACTTTTCTAACCCCAATTAGAATCATCAACACGACGACTATGCACAAAACAATTAAAAGGGGTTTATCATCATTTTGAGGGAGGTTTTCATTGAGCTTAAAGGCCAATGAGCTAAGGAAGGCAATGAGTAATATGGTTCCAAAAACTTGTTTGAACCGAGCCATGGGAAAGTGTTTTATTTAACGAAAGTGAAAAAGAAAAGCCCTGTGTAAGTGTACACAAGGCTCTATCTTATTGAGGTCGCGAGCGGATTTGAACCGCTG
>CAYTVR010000395.1:0-5768 GCA_964441245.1 uncultured Saprospiraceae bacterium
GAGATTTTGTGTAAGTACCCAATCGGTATTTTTTAACCTATCCAGGAATACCCGGAGTTGAATAGCCTTAGCTATTATAACGAGAACATGAGGCAGAAAAGGCGAAAAGAATATTTGGACTCCATACTAATTCTTTAAGCATAAGCTCTAATAAAGTTAATTCTCCCACGATGATAGATTGTAAGAAAGATACACTCAACTTTGATAGCGAAACTCACTTTGGTATCAAGGCGATTTTGAAATCTGAAAACTGCAATGCTGACCGTGGTGAAAGTGCAAACTCATAAAAAAAGAGTGTGATCTAATCCATTTTTAGGAAATGTAACACCTGACTTTCATGATCAGATTGCAACTTGATCAGATAACTACCTGGAGGCAATTTACTTACCTCAATAGGAATGTTATTTTCCTCTTCAGAAACCTGCTTTTGTCTTATCAGTCGACCTGTAAGGTTATAAATAGTTACTTCTTTTTTTTCTGGTATTGTGGTTGTTAAAATTATTTTGCCTTGACCTCTTATAGGGTTCGGGAAGATCCGAATCTCATGAAATGCTCTATCAAGTTGGACAACATTGATATCACTGTATTCCATTGTACCATCAAAATCATATTGAGCCAAGCGGTAGTATACTTTTGATATGGTTGGTATATTTTTGTCAATAAAAGAATAAGACTGAGATAGATTGGTCGTTCCATAGCCTTCGAGTCGACCAATGCTTTCAAAGGCAATACCATTGATGCTACGTTCGACTACAAAATAATCATTATTGATTTCTGAGGCAGTTTCCCAATCGAGTACTACATCTTTATCTTGTAACTCTGCATTAAAATGTAAGAGGGTAACGGGCAATGCAACCTCAGCTAATTGAATCTGGTCAAAAGCATATTCTTCATTACTTGTATTGGAATTAGTGCAAATCTCAATAGTGATAGAATTTCCAGTAACAGGAATACTTACTCCTACATTTTGCATCGCACTGCTCAATACAATTCCAGCATCTCCAACATCATCGGAATTGATATCTAAAGATAGTTGCTGATTGACATCTTCTCTAAAATCCATCACTTCGACCAAACCACCGCCATCTATACTATAAAATACCTGCATGAAATCAGTTGCTTCATAAGCAATGGCTGCGTTATTGGCTCCAAAGAGACCAGATAAAAATAGGTCAGATCTTCCGGCAATGCTTGTCGTCATGCTTATGCACAATGTTGAATTTCCAGATCCACCAACTTGAGGATCATCGTTGTCTTCACTAGCCCAGATAAAGGTTCCATCATAGCCAGTGTAGTTATCTGTACTGATATGAGAATTATGATTAATTTGCAGTGCGGCTACATTTCCATTAGCTCTTCCAAAATGATCATTCTGTCCATCAATAGCATCTACACTAGCTGCAACACAACTGCAATCTCCACCACTTCCACTCGTTCCTACAGCAGCTTCAAATGATTCAGTAAAAAAAACTTGTGCAGATGAATTAAATCCACCTAAAATAAATAAGAGTAGTAAGTAAATATTTTTCATACATTTTGGAATTTTGGATCAATAATTATGGATTACTAAAATGCGCTCATTCAATGTCATAAACATCAAATAAATATTGAATGGCTTTTTCGATTATCAAATCATTATTAAGAGCAATATCTGCGGGTGTAATTTTTACGTAGATATCAGGAATCAAGCCTATTCCATCTAGGATTTTACCATTCCGATCTTTGGACATCTGGATAGGATATCGATACATCCAACCGTTGGGAAGAAATCTGGTGTTGGAAACAGAAGAAAAAGCACCTGCGGTAGTATCCCCCAAATGTGTGACCAGTGGATTTGATTTTAAGCTTATGGTTATGTGTTCTGCTGCACTGACTGAAAAAGCATCCGTTAATACGATTACTGGTTTTGTTACAAATTGATTTGTTCCATCATTTGTCGTATAAAACTTAGTTTCATTATCATAATCATCATACTCTCTACCGTTTCTTGTCCAAACACTAAAGACCCATCTTGTTTCAGCAGCAAAAGGATCGGTTACTGCAGTAGCAAACACATCTTGCCCTCCACCATTATTTCTTACATCGAATATGATGGCTTTATGATTGCCAATTTTTGACAGAATTTCGTCTATAGTTTGGCCAGGATGATTGCCGTCACAGTTACCAATATAGATGTATCCAATGTCCTTGTTTTTTATTTTTCCATAACTAAAGTCAGGAGAAGTTGGAATAATTTCTACGTAATCTAAATATTTAGTTTGAATGAGATCTTTACTAAAAGATGCTTTCGCATCTCCAATTTTTTTAGAACCAGAGACATGAGATTTGGTATTTAAATCAACAATTACAGAAGTATGTTCATCATCAAAAACATCTATCATCTTTGAAAAAACATTAAATAATTCTTCTTCCGTAGTTTGGTCAGTTACCATGGGTTGATATACCTGATAGACAGAATCCCAATTGATATTTTTTGGAAAAATAATTCCAGAACGCCTATCTAATTCATCCCAAAATAGTTCAAAATTATTGATAGGTGAATCCTCTTCTTCCGAGCCGAGTATTATTTTTTCACAAGAAAATAACATTAAAAAACAGCAGAGATAAAAGATCATGGTTTTCATAGCTTTAAAATTTAAATAAGAGACCAATTGATAAAAGATTTTGAAAATGTCTAAGCTGATATAACTCATTGATTTTATAGTACCGAATTCTATAACTAACTTCCAATTCCATTTTTTCAAAAAAGAGATATCTATAGGAAGGTCGGAACTCAAAAGCAATTACTTTATTTAAACTGCCCCAATAACCAGTGGTAATTATTTTAAAAAGATTCCCCTCATCATTATTGGTAGAAAGCTCCTCATCAAAAGAATTATAGGGAGGACGAACAATATAATTTATCACTGGAATATTTAATCGAAATAGGATACTATTCTTTTTATTCAGTTGATACTTTGTCAATATGGAAAAGTCTAAGCTATGATTACCTAAGAAACTAAATGCTTCTTGGTTCATCCAATCAAGATAATTAAGATAAAATTGATATTGCCCTCCCAAGGAAAAGTGTAATTTTTCATTGCTTAATTTTAACTTTTTTAAATATTGAAATCTAAGATCCACCATTTGATAGGTAGAATTAAAAAATTCTCGATCTTTGGTTTTAGCATTACCTGTGCTATAATTTAATTGAACTAGAAAGGACGATTTTTCCTTCTTCTTCTTATAATAGATACTATATAACATGCCATTATCCTGATAGTGAAGGGGAGAGAAGTTCAGATCTTCAAAGAAGCCAGTATGATAACCTACGTTGAAACCTATCGTATTTTTACTAATTTGAGTGGCTGAATCCTGCGCTATTAAAATATTAGATACATGTATGAATAGAAGAATAAAAATGGACTGCCTCATTCGAAAACATTTGATTTATTAAAAAAGTAAAACTACTTTATCTAATATTATTTTTCTTTTTTACAGCCTGTTTGGTGTCCCATTGAGTGCTTTTGGGACAATTTATAGCTCAAGTTGTTTGATGTATTCTGTTGGAGTCATATTTTCATGTTTTCTAAAGGCTCTGTAAAAGCTACTCTTTGATTTAAAACCACATTGCAGCGCTATTCCGACTATAGAGAAGTTGTCTAAACCTCCTTTCTCTATTTTGTATTTAAATTCAACTATGCGCAACTTGTTGATATAATCATAAAAATTAGTGTTTAATTTATGATTGAGATATGTAGAAATTTTTTTATCAGTAGTTGATACCAATTTTGATAAATCTCGAAGAGTAAGATCGTATTGTAGATGTGGTTTGTTTTTGCTAACCACCATATCTAATTTTTCTTGGATCACCTCTATTTCGGATGGAAGAAGACTAGGTTTAGGATTTTTAAATTCGAAGGCCTTATTGGTATTTTTGGTCAGCACCACTTCATTATGAGTTTCAAATAAGTGTTTTTTGCTCAGCATCGAATAGGTTGTCCAATAAATGAGCAAAGTGACACTAACCCAGACCATAATGGCCAATGGTTGTAAAAAATAGCCTACATAAACATTAAGAAAGGAAACAATAAACCAACAAATTGAAATACATAATCCGATCAACAAGAATCTTTTCGCCCAAAATAAATTTGTTTTTTTAATCTCAGAAGATAGATCATTTAAATCATTATTAAATTCGTTTATCCTTTTGATTGATAACAAAAAAACAATAATTGAAAGAAAAGAGGCCAACAATTCAAAAATATTTCCCATATGATTAAACTGTTGGTAAGCCTTAACTGAAAAAGTTCCAAAAAATAAAAATTTAAAAAAGTAGATGAATTGATAAACAAGATCTATGACGAAGGGTAGAAAAAACAAATAGTCAATCTTTTTAAAGCGGTAAGATTTATTTGTGAGATAACAAATGAAAAAATAAATCGAAGGTGGAATTAAACTTGACCAGAAATAAGGAATGTAATCTTCAAAAATGGGATGGTCAGCAGTTTTGAGAAGATCGAAAGCGCCATAAATATTAATTACTGAAATACTAACTAAAACCAAATTAAAGAACTGAACAAATTTGAATTTATATTTTTTAGAAAAAATAAGTAAAGCCGATAAAATAAGTCCTTGTATAGCGCCTAGTAAAACTAAAAAAGGTATACCTATACTAGTAATATTGAATAATAAATCGTTCATAGTATTTCAGCGGGCTTATCCAAAATTTTGTGTTTGATGAATGAAAATTAAATGTACTTTTCATATGAATTACAAAATACGATTTTCAAAATAGATAAACAACTGGTTATAAATTTGTATCCAATTGTATCTTATTTTCTTCCATTTTTTTGAACTTGTTGAGCTATTAAATAAATTGATTTTAGAGCTGCATTATCAGTTGGATTTTTTTTATTCGTAGTGAATTTTTTGAGCAATCCTTAGCTACCAAAAACAATTTTAGAAATTTTAAATAACTTCTAAAATAAAAATCTCATCTTTGCGTCGTTTTAAATAAAATTTATCTCTGTAAAAGAATCAAAAAATAAAACACATGAGTTTAGTAACCGTAGGTACGGTCGCATTTGATACGATCGAAACGCCTTTTGGAAAAGCAGAACGTTGTATTGGTGGTGCAGCCACTTATATCAGTTTAGCCGCATCTTATTTTACCAAAGATCTAGGTATTGTATCTGTAGTAGGAGATGATTTTCCAGATGCAGAATTAAAATATTTGCAAAAAAGAAAAATCAATTTAGATGGTCTGGATATTAAAGAAGGAGAAAAATCTTTCTTTTGGGCTGGACGTTATCATGATAATATGAATTCGCGGGATACACTGGCAACAGAGTTAAACGTCCTCGCGGATTTTAATCCTAAATTGCCAACGAATTATCGAAACGCGAAATATTTAATGTTAGGTAACTTAACTCCTGAAATTCAGATGAAGGTCATTCGACAAATGAAAAAGAGACCTAAGTTAATCGTTATGGATACGATGAACTTCTGGATGGACATTGCTATGCCTGCATTGAAAAAGACGATTAAAAAAGTGGATGTATTGACGATCAATGATGAAGAAGCTCGACAACTGAGTGGAGAATATGCATTGGTCAATGCGGCAAAAGTTATTTTAAAAATGGGACCAAAAGTTCTAGTGATTAAAAAAGGAGAACACGGCGCATTATTATTTCATGGCGATAAAATGTTTTATGCACCAGCAATGCCTTTAGCTAAAGTTTTTGATCCAACAGGTGCAGGAGATACTTTTGCTGGTGGGTTCATTG
>CAYTVR010000396.1:0-5731 GCA_964441245.1 uncultured Saprospiraceae bacterium
AGGAGCTCTACCTGGGCAATACCACGGGTAAAATTATAAAGCAGACCAATATACCCGCGTTAATCGTACCCAAAGGCACGGATTTCACCCCGTTCAAAACGGTTTTAACCGCCTTTAAATCGGGTATTTTGAAGAAAAAGAGCATGTTAGAGCCGCTCGTATCTATTCAGAAAGCATTTGGGGCTACGGTCAATTTGCTTCTGGTAAAAACACCGGGCTATGATACCGATGACTTAAAGGTAAACCCGGCGCTTATGGATATCAGCGAACAACTTACGCTAACCGAAAATGCCACCACCTATCAGGGCGTGCTCGAACATTTTCAATCGCAGCAGCCTGATTTGCTCTGTGTATTTCGCAGAAAAAGAGGGTTCTTTAAAAAGCTTTGGGAAAAAAATACCATATTAAAATCGGAGTTCTTCGTTAAGATACCAGTTTTGATGTTGCGCAGAAAGAAGGATTGAATAAGCGCCCAATTACATTTTGATACTTACCCTAAAAGTATTTTCTTTGCCCCAGCCAAAATGGGGGATTAGCTCAGCTGGCTAGAGCGCTTGCCTGGCAGGCAAGAGGTCACCGGTTCGACTCCGGTATTCTCCACACAGTATAAAGGCCTCCGAGAGATCGGAGGTTTTTTTGGTTTTTATTGTTTGGAGATTGTAGTTTTCATTAAGGGCCAAAAAAGCCAGGGATTAATTATACCGTCAAATTTTTAGCAAGAAGATTTAAACTAATACATAAAATGGAATTTAATCAAAAACTATGTCCGCGATCGTTACTTTCTGATCAGAAATAAAATCGTAAAGTGTTAATCTTCTTAAAGTATAATAATCCACCCAAAACTTTTCCAAAGAATTTAGATAGTCCACGACTGCCTTGTCCTTTTCTTCTTGGGCTATATTTAAATCCGTTATGGTTATTTTTCCCAGTACATATCTCTTTTTGGTAATCTCATAACGTCTAAGTGCAATTTCCTGAGCTTTTTCAGCAGTTGCCAAAAAATCCCGTTGGCTGGACCAATTCATAGTATGCAAATAAATTTCTTGCTCAAATGCTTGTTTGTCTTGCTCAATATCATTTTCGACTAGACTTAAATTAGCTTCCGCCATTTTTCGTCTCGATTTAGAAACACCCCAGTCAAAAAGTGGGACTCCAAGGGAAAGAGAAACATTTTGTTGCCGGTCATAATCTTGAAAAAGGACATTATAATCCTCAGCTCGTCGGTTCAAGCCAAAATTCGCACGCAGATTGATTTCAAGACGGTTGCTCCCCTTGACCTGTGCCAGGTTTTGTTCAGCTTCGAGCCTTCTTCGTCTAAACTCGATGACCGATTTTCTATTCGCCTCAGCCTCAACCAAAGCCTTATTGACATCAACGACAAAATCTTCGAGTTTCTCAGGCACTTGAAGCTCAATGGCCTCTGTTTCTAATTCTAGAAAACGTGCGAGATCTTGAGAGGTCTGTTTTAGCAAAATTGTATTTGTAGTTACATTGTTTTTCGAAATTAAATGACTAAGCTCTATTTGTAGCAATTCATTTTCTGCAACCTTTCCTATTTTGAATCGTCCTTTTGTGATTTGTAACAAAGTATCTTGATTGGATAGGTTTTTCCTTGCTATATCTAAACTCACCTGAGCTTTTAATAGTCCAAAATAACGTTGGCAAGTAGTTAATGAAATTTTCTCCATATCCTCAAT
Organism: uncultured Saprospiraceae bacterium; assembly: GCA_964441245.1. GTDB lineage: Bacteria > Bacteroidota > Bacteroidia > Chitinophagales > Saprospiraceae > JALZUU01. The sequence continues at coordinate 1,698 of CAYTVR010000396.1, forward strand.
TATGTTGCGCTTTGATTCTTCGTACCGAAGAGGCTCAATTTTACGATCCCATTTGTAAGGATTGTAGAATAGTGAGTTTTGAAAGTAGTTGATTGAGAATGGAATTAATGAGTAGTTGGTGGCTTTATCATCACCAAAACGATCTACACGTTCTAATTGACTATTAATAAAGAATTGTCCTCCTGTAAATGGAACCTTTTGTTGTATGGCCAGATTCGCTTCGATAATGGATTGATTTTGTTGCACAAAGATATCCTGTCCTAAATCATTGGTAAGTCGTCTAATAGCATTTGAGTATTGGGGCAATGTCGCATTCAAACGCAATTGAGGTAAAAAGTCGGCCCTGTAATTTCTAAATTGCCAATAACTGGCCTGATAGGTGTTTAGTGCCCTGACATATTGAGGGGATTTTTTCTGAGCTATTTGGATAGCTTCGGTAAGTTTGATTTTTTGAGTTTGACCATAGGTCCCCATGTGCAAAATCAAAATTAGGAAAAACAGAGCTCTTCTCATTTTGTTGTTTTGATCAATGTAAAATCGATTTTTCTTTGGGTTTGTATTGGCTAATATTTACTCATGTCTTATCGCTTCTATTGGATTTTTATTCGCAGCCGATTTGGCCGGTAAAACCCCAAAAACGAGTCCTATCATGGTAGCAACAAAAAAAGACAAAAAGATAGACCCAATAGTTATAATAGTCTCAATGTCAGTGGCTAGCTCTAAGATGTAGGATGCGAGTATACCAAGAATGCATCCTAAAATTCCGCCACCCAAACTTATTAAAATTGATTCGGATAAAAATTGGAGGATAATATCCTGTTTGGTGGCCCCTATGGCTTTCATAATTCCAATTTCCTTGGTTCTCTCTAAAATAGAAGCCAACATAATATTCATTATTCCGATTCCCCCAATCAATAGAGATATACCAGCGATTATGCTCAATACTATGTTGAAAATTTGTTTCGTTTTTTGCTGTTGTTTCAGTAAGTTGATGGGGATCGTAATCTCAAAATCCAACATACCATTATGCTTTCTTTTGAGCATCTTGCTCATAACTTCTGCAGTAGCTTTTAATTCGTTGGACTTGTTTACTTGTACAGTAAGTTTATCTATTTGATGATAGTTGCCTCTACTTATACGTTTTTTCGGTCCACCTTGTTGGGCAAACATTTGATTGTAATCAATAGGCTGATCACTAATTATCTTACGATCTTTAAATCTTACCAAAAATGTTTTTATTGGAATATAGATATCTTGGTTCAAATCTCGAATGGCAAGATTTTCCTGAGCAGTCTTAGAGATTAACTTTTCTTCGATTACTCCAATGACCTTGAGCCAAACATCCCTTACCTTGACTTGTTTCCCCAAGGCACTTTCACCAGTAAACAAAGTTTTTTCGACCTTTTCTCCAATAATACAAACGGGCATAGCATAAACGGATTGATTTTCTGAAAAGGTACGTCCTCTAGAAATATTAATATTGGAGGTTATAAAAAATGCATTGGTAGCACCGATTAATTTAATGGAATTCTGCTTCCCTGCATTTATCACATATGTATCTAGAATAATCTCTGGACTTACCAGCTTGACTGTAGGAATTGTATTTTGTATGCTGGTAACGTCCAACAAATCCAAACCCTTAGAGAATCTTTTGATTTCTGAAGAACTAGCACCTTCGTTTTCTTCTGTAACATTTTCTTCCACTTCCTCTGGAATTGGGGTAACTACTATATTATTTACACCTACCAACTCCAACTGTGTTAAAATCTCCTGTTCAGCCCCTTTTCCTATCGCAAGCATGGTAATTACGGCAGCTACTCCAAAAATAATTCCTAAAGCGGTTAAAAAAGTTCGTACTTTGTTGGCTAGGATTACGCGAATTGCCTCATTCAGATTAGACTTGATCTGTTCTAAAAGTATTTTGTCAATCATCGACCGTTTACTTTATTGGTGTAATACTTTTTTCCTCCAAACCTTCTGGTTTGCTTAGATAAACCACATCATTTTCATTTAAACCGTTTTTAACGATCACAGCATCAAAATTAGATTCTCCTAGTTCAATCTCCTTCTTTGTAATAGAAAATCCAGCTTTAGCGTATACATAACTCACAGAATCTTTGGAAAAAATTGCCTCCAGCGGAACGGTAAGCACATTTTCTTTCTCATCAATAAGAATTCGGTTAGAAGTGGTCATACCCGGTCGAATATTGGTATTGGTCTCATTTAATTTTACCATGACTTGAAATAAATTGATATCCGATCCCCTTTTTTTTTCACCTACATTCGCTACACTAGTAATAGTACCTTCAAGCATAATATCTGGGAAGGCATCAAAGCCAACTAAAACGTTCTGACCTTTCTTTATTTTTCGAATATCGACTTCATTAGCATATGTCTTTGATTCCATCTTGGTTAAGTCTGGTAATGTGGCGATGGTTGGATTCCAAGGTTGAATGCTCGACCCGATTATTCTTTTAGTACCATCCCTATCTTTAAAATACGTAATCATGCCATTGGCCGAAGAGTGAATCGTAAAGGATTTTTGTAGTTCTAGAAGACCATCAAGTTTTTTCCTTATTTTGGATACTTCAGTACCTACCTCCACCATTTTTGCGATTGCCTTTCTCTTTTTAATAAAATAGTCCTCTTTTTTTTCTTTCAAATCTCTTTCGGATCGTTCGATTTTTATTTCTAATTGCTTAATCGTTACTGGAGATTCATAAATGGACTGCTTCAACTCCAACTTATCCTCTTCAATATTGAACTGGACATCCTTAATAGCGGTACGCTCTTGTTTTAGGGTAAGGGTAGTATCCAATTGTTCTTGAGTAAATTTGGACTCAGCACTTTCTAAATTTAATTGGGCATCTAAAATTAATCCATTAATACCGGAAGGGTCCAATTTACCAACATAATCTCCTTTGTTAACAATGGTTCCTTCTGGTACTAGGTCTTGGATTTTAACTTCATAAAGGCGATAATTTCGAAGTTCAACCGGTGCATCTATTTTTTTTAAACTAGTAGATTGCGCTTCACCAGAGATAATGATTTCATTTAAAAATTCCCCCCGAATCACTTCTGCGGTAATCGCGGCATTTTCTTCAGAATCTGATTTAAAAAAAGTATAGCCCAGAATAAGGAGTAAAACAGGAATTCCTAAGAACAGGAGTCTCTTTTTATTCATGTTGGTCTGGTTTTAATGAGATTAAAACTACATATTATGATAAGTCTAAAAATATATCAGGTGTTATTTTTTTCTTAATCTTTGAAAGAAAAAGAATACAAATTGTAAGTTGGTCTCTTTTGAAAATTAGCTTCATAAAATACCGATTAATGGTCATTTACAATGGTTATGCTCGTCTAGATTTTACTGGTTTTTGAGAGTTTAACCAAATCATCGTTAAGCCTAAACTAAAAACGATGTTTCTTCGAGTTTTCTAGAAGGTTAAGAAGAGATTTTGGAAATGAACTATTTAGGAAGGCCCTAAAAGAGAATAATCAATGCCGCTTTTATTTAGACTTTATACCCAATCTTTAAAATACAATTTTAGGTGAGACTAATTACAAATCTGGTAAATGGTAAAATTGAATTGCGATTGTAATAAAGGTGCCTTTATCGTTATTTATATGAAAACAATAGTCCTACCGTCCGTTTTCTATTTTTCCTAATTTTCCAACGAAATTAGGATGTTATTTTATAGATTCTACTTTGGCGGTTAAAACTTTCGAAACATCATTGTTTGCACAAAACTCATTATTGCAGCCTTTGAGTCTCTCCAGAAATATTGTATTCTGGATTTGCAGTGCTTTGGTTCTGTTCTGGATTTAGCTTTTGTCTTTTAACTACTTGTTTAGGGATGAACAAGTATAAAATTTCAAAAATTGGGTGAACCTAACTGCTTGATTGATGACTTGATGATTGATGTACTACTGAAATCCCGTGATTAGCGGTTAAAGTTTCTGTACTGAGCCCACTGTGCTCTTTTGCTACTTCTTAAGGATGAAAAAAACTGTCCTGATTTTGATTCTGTTGC
>CAYTVR010000397.1:0-5649 GCA_964441245.1 uncultured Saprospiraceae bacterium
GTTATCTAAATTTTCTGCAACATTTTTCAAGTAAAGCAAGGTTGTGAATTTGCCTCTTGTGGTAAAAATAGTAACATAGTTTTGCAAGGCTTGTACAAAGAGAATTTCTGAAAAAAAGAGTTTTTCATACTTGCTATCACATTTGATAAAGAAAGCATTTTCCTTAGGTACTATCGCCTTATCATTTTGCGAATGGCGCAACAAATGATATTCTTTTGCTTTATTTACGGCTTGAAAAAAACGATTAAACGTAATGGGTTTTAATAAATAATCCATCACATCTAATTGATACCCTTCTAATGCATAACTTGGAAAAGCAGTAGTTATAATGACCATCGGTTTTTTGGAAGTTGATTTCAAAAAATCAATACCATTCATGATTGGCATTTGAATATCTAAGAAAATCAAATCAACGGGTTCTTTATCCAGAATCTGGGTTAAGGCAATTGGATTATTCGAGGTACCGACTAGCTCCAAAAAGTCGATCTCTCTGGTATAATTAGCGATACATTCTCTCGCCAATGGCTCGTCATCTACGGTAACACATTTCATTTTCATAAGCGCTAATTTAGGCTCGTTTCCAAAGTGGAAATTGGCGTTAATTCTAATTTTAAATTCACTTGAAATTCCTGCCCTTGATTTTTAATTTCCAAATGGTGCTGCATCGGATACAACAAAGAAAGTCGACGTTTCACATTTTTGAGTCCTAATCCTCCGTAATGCAGAATATCGCCAGAGTGTTTATTGGTATTGGAAATGCTATTGGTAACAGCGAACAATAATTGATTGCCCTCCATTTGAAGTTGTATTTTAATCCAGTTTTTGGTCTCTTGATTCTGTGAGATATGTTTATAGGCATTTTCTACAAAAGGCATGAGAAGAAAAGGAGCAATCATCAAGTTACTTTTAATCATAGGATCAATTTGTAATTCTAATTCAAAATTAGCTTCTTGTCTTAATTCTTCCAATTCTATAAAATTTTCCAAATAACTTAATTCTTGCTGAAGCGGAATTTGATTGGCATTGCAATCGTATAATTGATAGCGCATCAAATTGGAAAATTTGGCCAGTGATTCAGATGCTCTATCGGGGTTTTTATGAATAAGAACAAAAATCGAATTGATTGTATTGAATAAGAAATGTGGGTTAAATTGAGCCTTTAAAAATTTCAACTCCGTTTCTAATTTTTCTTTTTCCAAAAGCTGTTCCCGGCGTTTTGACTCTATCCATTTTTTAGCCAGCTTGATACTCATTGCTAAAGTCATACTGGCTACGGTGGATGGAAAGCTATTGGTTTTCACTAATAACAAAAAATCAGATGGTGGAACGCCAAATAGCTCTTCAAAAGGAAGTTCGTTCCACCATGCGGCAACATAATATCCGGGAATAATTAAAACTGCTGTTGCTACAATCGTAACGAGCACCAAACTGATGTAGGTGACATATTTTCCTTTTTCTAAAAACCTTGGAATTAAAAAGTATAAATTAAAATAAACCCCAATCGCTTGAAAGATCACATAGAACAAAAACTTAAAAGTATAGTTGGAGAAAAAGATATTGTTTACGGCTTCGACTGGCCCACTAGATAAAGACCACCAAAGATAATGATAGACAAACCAAAACAGTAGATGATACAGCTTGTATTTAACCAACCAATTATATAATGCAGTCAAAGTTTTAAATTATTAACGATGAAGTAAGACCGACTAATTTAAGCAAATTAAATTTCAAATGCAGCTCCAGAAATATATGCAGTGACAAATACTTGCTAACAAGCCGGGTTTTATTGATAAGCTGCTTAATCAGCATAAATATTACCTTTTTCTCCACTCAGCAAGTTTTTAAACCCACTCGGCAATATTTCAAGAAAGACTTCATAAGTCTCTATTTCTTTGTGTTCTTATTAACTATAAAAAAACATTATGAAGTTGCTACTCTATCTGCTCGTTCCTTTTTTATATCTAAGTTCTTGTTCTACTACAAAATCGGAACAATCAATTGCCCCTAATCCCCAAAAAACAAGTGACCAAATTTCCACAATCAATTCCCAAATCAACCAATGGCATCAACACCAAAACCTTGATTCACTAATCGGATTATATCATCCAGAAATCACTTTTTGTGCGGAATACAAACCTGTTATTCTTAACAAAGACCGATTGCAGCAATTTTATACAGATTGGTGGCAAATTAATACCATTAAAAATTATCAAAAAGACATTTATGAAATTCAGTCCTTTGGTAATTACGTTTTAGAAGATGGGCATTTTACTATAGACTATTTAGATGCTAAAAACGAACGGAAACAATATGATGGCATGTACTTAGTGATTTGGAAACAGGACCCTAATGGGCAACTGCGAATGCTATCCGAAGGTTTTTGCTCAGACAAATATCGCCAGGCAAAGGAAATGCCTTATGCCGATATAGATGTGTTTGAGCAATTGGATTATCCTCAAAAAGATATTCCTAAGCGCTTAGCTAAAATGGTGAATAGTTCAAACGATGCCTTAATAAAAATAGTCGAAGCTGGCGATAGTGAAGCTAGAATTAAGGGCTTTACCGATGATGCCGTTTACTTACATCACTATCACAAGATGATGGTCGGGATGGATGTCTTAAAACCATACTTAAGAAAGACCTACACTCCCGAAGCGGAAATATTTGTTTCTCATAAACTAGGAAGAACCTATGACTTGGGTAACAAGTATGTTTTAGTCAATGGTCATTACAAAGGTGGCTGGGCAATGAATGGAGGAGGTACTTTCGAAGGTAATTTCATTAAAATTCAAAGAGAAGGAAAAGATGGAATCCTAAGAACTTATCGCTCTTGGACTAACAATGACCGATAAACTTTTATTCTTTTAAACAGGTTCTCAAAATTCTCATTCATGAAATACTCCATTTTTTTATGCCTCTTTTTTATTGGCTGTATGGCTAATACTCCGTCAAGCGAAAAAACCACGGCTACCATAAGTCAGCAATTGGAACAAGCCAATGCGTTAATTACCGCAACAGAATTAAACAATGATTTAGAAAAACGCTTGTCCGTTTACAATCAGAACTCTATTTGTATGCCAGATCACCAGGCTTCCATGCAGGGCATTACAAATCTAAAACTTTACCATAGCTCTATTTTTGATCGACAAAACCTATCCAAGTATCAAAGGAAAACAACCAAAATTATTCCTGTAGAAAATCGAATTATTGAGCTAGGCACTTATGAAAAAGAAGGGACAAGTTCTCTAAATCAAACTCCTTTCTTGCACAAAGGGAAATACTTCAACGTCTGGACTTTTGATGAATCTGGTATCTTAAAATTAGCCATTGAAACTTGGAATTACGACCAGGCCATAGAAGACATCAATTCAATTCTAGTACGCATGCCGCCTGCTAAACAGCATGGTATTTTTGAGATCCAAAAAGAATTAAGCCCACAACAATCTAAGCAACTTTCCGATTTAAGTACCATCATGAAAAATGGAGTTAAAAAACGAGATGGAACACTAAGGACTACTATTTATCATGACGATGCTATTTTTATGCCTCATGACGAACCGATGATGATTGGAAAAAAGCAAATCCTTGAACACCTGATTGCCTATAACAGTGGTAATGTAAGCATAGACAGTATTGAAGCAGGTTCTAACTGGGCTGAAAACCTGGGTGACTATATATTGCAATCTTCTAATTACTACGTAGAATGGAGTGTTGACAGTTACAGTGGAATTGGAAAAGGAAAGGGGCTGCGCTTATGGAGAAAAACAAAAGAGGGTAACCAAAAGATGTTAATCAATATTGCTCTGAGGGATTCCGATCCAAAAAATAAAAACGAAAACGAAAACTAATTTTCAATTAAAAACCTTAAATAAATGCGTCGATATCAATTTCCATTAGTGATTTTTCTTACCATTTCTACTTTTTTATTTGCTCAAAAAGAGGCCATTACTTTTGAATTAAATGGACGTCCTTCCAACGAAGCAGCAATGGATACTACGGTAAAGTATTCTAAAAATCCGTTTCATAAGTTCATCGGAGAATGGACCTTAAAGGAGGATCGTTGGTCTCAAAACTGGGGAGGTAAAACGGAAACCATTCAGATACCAAATCATCATACCGTTTCCAGTAAAATCAATACCGCAAATAGTTTGCTATCCATTATTGATGGCCCTGAACCTAATGGGCATATTTTCTGGTCTTACAATCCGAATACGAAAAGCGTTTTTCATTTATCAAGTTTTGGAGAAATCAGGATCGGAACTGGCGAAGGAACCGTAAACGAAAAAGGAGACCTCTACTTGAAGTTATCTTTCGAAGGAGAAGCAAAAGGCACTTATAGGATTTATACCTACACCTGGATCACCGACAATGAATACCACATGAAGTCCACTCAATACGATGAAAATGAAAAGGCGACGGGGTTGTTTTATGAAGGGACTTTTATTCGAATTACTGCAACCGCTAATCGTAAAGTCAAAGAAGAAATTAAGGCGGTATTAAGTGTTTTGGACGATTACCGCCTTTCCGTGGATGAGCAATTGCTAGTATATGCAGATGATCTTATTCATATGGCGCCCAATAATAAAGTCATTGAGAATAAGGCCGACTTAAAGGACTACTTGGTGGCTCAAAAAAAATATGGCTATCCTGAGATGAAACATCACATCATTGAGTTCGAGGAATTGGGAGATAAAATATTGATGAGGGGAGCAGTGACTGGTACTTTTCATCCTAGTGATGGGAAAGAACCTTTTGAGTTTAGAACGAAAAATTTATTTGTGTTTAAACGAGTGGATGGAGAGTTGCGGATTGGGAAGGTGATTTATAATGGTTCTCCCGAATAATAAAAGGGAATGAAATTCTCCTCTCCATCTCTTTAGACTAGGCGCAGGTAAGTAGGAGTTGAATTAATTAGAGGGATTTTGGGATTAAGAATTAAGGATGTTAGGACCAGCCCGTTCCGGTCAGGCGGGTTAAGGATTATTCCCTCAGACGCGAATAAATATCGTATTTACGTTAGAGGGAATAATTCTTAATCCTTAATTTTTAATCTTAAATTATTAATTCTTAATCTAATCTTGAATCTTCTAAAGCTGCCCACAATACCACTTTCAGCTTTTAATATAGTGTGAAGTATTTTTATACTGTACTCGTAAATATTGAATAATCCATATTTTCAAATGTTTGAATCTCAATGTCCACTTTTTCAGCTATTATATTTTTATTGCCGTTCTTAAAAGCGAAGACCTTTATTCCTGCTTTTTTTGCGGCTATAATTCCTGAATTCGAATCTTCGATGACAATACAATTATCCGCTTTTTCATTTAACTTTCTCATTGTTGTTAAGTAAATGTCTGGGGCTGGTTTTCCATGTTCCTCAAACTCTGCGGATGATATGATGTCAAAAGCCTTGGCAATGTTCATTTTATTTAAAACTTTTGGGATAATCTTGTAAGGCGAATTTGTTGCTAAGCCTAATTTCAATCCTCTCGATTTAAGTTGTTTAATGACCTCAATTACTCCGGGAGTTATACAGTTTTCTGACTCAATCAATTCAATGACACGATCAATGACCATATTTTCAACATCTTCAATTGTTTTATCTCTCCATGGATTTCTATTAAACCAAAAGTGTGTGACCTCGGTTGT
>CAYTVR010000398.1:0-5642 GCA_964441245.1 uncultured Saprospiraceae bacterium
GGTAAAACAGAACCATTGAGCGGTCCATCGATTTGCGAAATGCTTGGTGCTTGAATTTCACAATTGGTGTTAGCGTTTGGTTCGTCCCAGTTGACAATCAGACCATTCGCACCAACAGGCGCATTGAGTATTAAATTTTCTGGACATGCTAGATTGAACGTGAGTTCTTCTTGTTGGACATTGATTGTAAAAGTACAAACGTTTTCATTTTCGCATCCATCATTCGCTTGATAAGTAATGGTTGATATACCTACGGGGAATTCACTTCCGTTGCCTAATCCAGTCGTTTGTGTCAAACTAGAAATTCCACCCTCACAGTTGGAATTAGCATTTGGCAAAAGCCATGAAACATTGGTGCCTGTTGCTCCAACAAGCGTAAAGACGCTTATGTTATCAGGACATTCTAAATTTAAAATAGCTGGTTGACCTTCGACTGTAACCGTAAAATTACAACTTTCAGCAGCACCGCATTCGTCGGTTATTTCATAATTGACTGCTGTATTACCAATTGGAAAAGCATCGCCATTATCAAGTGGAGACAAGAGATCAATATCGGTATCACCTATACTACAATCTGAATCGGGTTCTGGTGTAAACCAGGAAACGATAGCTGTAATTTCACCAATAGGTGCAATGACTGAAACATTCTCTGGGCAGGTATACGAAAGTGTAGAATTTCCACTTTGGATATCAACGGTAAAACTACAACTGCTGGAGTTATCACAATCATTGCTAGCTTCAAAACTGACTGTTGATGTTCCAATGGGGAAATTATCTCCACTTACTGCTCCATTAGTTTGGATCAATGAATTATCAAGATTGCTACAATTAGAGTTGATGATGGGCATTGGGAAATTAACGGGCCAATCTGTTTCATTGGCTGGAACAATAAGAGAAATATCATCTGGACAGATGAGATCCAAACTTGTTACATTTCCGCTAAGGAAAACAGAATAGTCTTCCACTTCGCCTCGCTCAAAATTTTCACAAGGACCTTGATCACTTTCTCTTTTCATGGAAACTCTCATCCGAGTTGGGCCAATAGAAATCGATGAAGGAATTTGAATTGCTCCTTGAACCGGTTGAATAGGTGTACCGCCTGCTGCGAAAGGTCGATCATAATAAAAGACTTGTTCATCTGGATCAGAAAAATCGCCATCGCGATTAAAGTCAATCCAAATTCGGAAAATCTCATTGTATTGCGTCCATGAAAAATCAGGATAGATGCTAACAGGGTAGGATAGACCTGGGGTTACGATGGTTTGTAAATTAGTGAAATCTCCATAGCCTTCTTTAGCCGAAGCGTTATCAATGTTTCCAAAGACAAAGCGAACGATTTGTTCGACCCAGGGCATACTTGCGGAGGAGGTGCAATAACCATCGGGCAAATCACCTGAATCGATCAAAACTTCAAAACTTTGTTGAACAGAAGTGGCTGGATTAAAGAAAATATTTCCAGCTTGACTGGCTTGAATAGTGACGGTTCCTGGTGTTCCTGTCAAGGTCACTTGTCCATTTGAAATAGTGGCAGGCCCTGAAAGGACCGTGAATTCAACAGCTAGGCCAGAGCTAGACGTGGCACTGATGGAAAAAGGCGGATTGGAGGTAAATTTATTTTCAATGATTGGAAAAGTAATACTTTGATTTTCAGGTTGTACTAGCGTTACTTCAAAACTTTGTTGGGCACTTGGTGCAGCATTGAAAAAGGCACTGCCTGCTTGATTAGCGATGATGGTAACTGTTCCCACTTCTCCTGTTAAGGTCACCAAATTACCATTTAAAGTGGCTGGTCCAGATAGTAGAGTGAAGGAAACATCTAACCCAGAACTTGCAAAAGCTTCAATCGTAAATGGAAGATCGTAGATGTTTTTATCTGGAATTTCGGTAAACCCGATATTTTGATCTAAAGGACTTTCCAAATTGACATTTGGACCTCCTGGCGTTGCTGGGAAGGCAAGCCAATTGGCAGCTTGTGCATTGTCAAGAGAAGGGTCAATGAGTTGCAAACTTGGACCATTACCATCAGGCTCAGTGGGCCAAGGTAGCATATCGTCATAGATGACTTCGTCACTAAAAGTAGCATTAGCATTATTGATTTGAATGCGTTCGCCGCTATTGCTTAATTTAAAATCACTAAAAATGGATTGCCCAAAACTTCCTACATAATTAGTAACTAAAGGATATATCGAGCTGAATTTTGTACTGTCTTCAACGATCACTAGATAGCCATTTGGCGGGAGTACTAAGTCATTGGGTAAATTGAAATATTTCTCTTCATCTTCAAAAAACCAAACGGATAAATCTACTGGATTTGGACTATCGTTGTATAACTCGATCCAATCACCAGCATTGGCTGAAGAAGGAGAATTGTAATTAATTTCGTTGATAACAATATTGGCTATTTCGGTAGAACCTTGAATGAAATTAGCAGTAATGGTCGTATTGCTAGAGAGATTTAAAATCGTTTTTCTATCGTTTCCTAAATTAGATGATGACCAAGAATCAAATATAAAACCTGGACTTGCAGTGGCTTCAATTGGAACATCAATGCCAGAGAAATATCGACCAGACCATGGTTGTATTTCAGGAATGATATTCATGGTGTTGAGTTCGATGATGCCTGCATTACTTGGATTGCTTTGAAGTGTAATGTCTACGACCTCATCAATTTCTTCAAAATATTCTTTGAATTGATCCCAGACTGCTTGATCTCTATTAGCGGCAAAATTTCTCATCCTTCCAACTTTCTCATCCCATTCAAAAATGGAAAAAGTAGAGGCATGTAAATCCCATTCAGGTTCATAGGCTGCTTTAAAATTATCAATTCTCGTAGTGACTCGATTGGCGTTGAAAAGAATGTTGAGTTGATCAGCCATTCGATTGATGAATTTGATTTTAAAACCATCGTTATCCATCATTCTTCGTAAGAAAAGAGTGGCCCAAGGTCGATTAAAATATTCCAAACTATTATCATCTAAAACCATTTCGATAGAATTGGAAGTCCAATCGCCAGAGTCCCAAATTCGATTTAGTGGATATAATCCCATTCCAAAATCTTGGTCATACATCACCCATCTCCATTTACCTTTTGGACTTCTTTCTTTCCAGTGTTTATTGTTGTTGCCAGGCCAATCAGTATTGTCTACAAAAATATTGTGTAGGTTGTAATCTATGAAATGGTTGACATCAATTCGTTGGGATAGAGAATCAAAATCGGTGTCATTTTCAAAATTATTATTTAGATTGAAATCATAAAAATCATCCCATGCAATATCATCTCCAATTTCTACTTCATCTCTTTTTTGAAGCATATCTACCTCGTCTTTTTTGAGCCCATATCGAGTATCAAAAAAACGCCAATCAATTTTTTCACGTATGTTATGAATGCCAAAATAATTTCCATTGAGATAAACAATGCAAGGTCGATAGTTTTGTATTTCTATGTCTGGTTTTTTGATCAATCCTTCTACATCAGAAAGATCTCTTACAAAACTACTCCCGACAGCGTCTCTAAACATTGTTTTGTTGGCTTCATTTCCTGAGCTTCGTAACACGAAACTGCCGAATTCGTCATCGGTTTGATTTGGAAACAATTGATAATTGATTTTATTGTTGCCATATTCATTTCTAGCGATGACTGCTAATCCTTTTCTAGACTGTCCGGCACTTCCAGTTCCATGAATTTTGATGCCTAAATCTTGCTGAAATCCTAATTTTTTATCTAAATCAAAAAACTCTACATGAACGGGTTGTTCAATATCTTCTTCCCAGTTTTCATAAATCCCATCGGTTGCTCCAAAGAAATTATCATCATTTGTCGAAAGACAAACAACAGGAAAAGTATGATCAACATTATATAAATAAGTATGTGTCGTCGTCTTGCTTGGCGTTTGATTATTTTTAAAAGCTCTAGCTCGTAGCGTGGTTGTTTGATTGAAGAAAAGCGAACCAGTGTATAAAGAACTACTTTGAGTGGGAAGATCTCCATTTAACGTATAGTAAATATCAGCATCAGGTGTAGCACTAGTTAAGGAAATTTCAATTAGGTTTTCGTAATAGCCACCTTTAAGGGAAGCAGCGGGTTGAATGGTCAAAATACTATTGCTTCCTGAATCATTGGTCGCTCCTGGACTTGGGGTAGAAAAAGAGACAAAGTCAGGTGAACCATCATTGATTCTCCCTGATGAAATATTAGGAGCTTGAGGCTGATAAGTCGTTTGATCTATAATGGTTCCAGTACTCGAAGAAAGAACAATGTCTTCGCCAGAAATTTTTAATTTCATATCTACATGAAGAGGACCTTGTTCGGTTTGTTTATCAAACCAAATGATAATAAAACCCTTGGCTGGAATCGTTGTTAAGGTTGGATCCGTACTGGGGAATTGCCATTTCGTTAGTTCAGAAAGGTCATCACTGATGTACATGCCAGCTAGATCGATTGACGTGTTTTCGTCATTGTATATTTCTATCCAATCATCAGATTCACCGAATTCATCAACAAGGATTCCAGCATTAGAAGCCATGAATTCATTAATGAATAAAGATTGCCCGAAAAGAAGATTGCCTAATAACATTATAATAACTGTTAGTAGGGAGTGTAGTAAGTTTCTCATCCTAATTATATGATTTGTTGTAGTGTATCTCCTAAAGTTGAACGAATTATGCTTCTGTAAAATGCTTTCCCAATCTTTAATGATAGCTTACTTTTTGACAGATAGCTATTGTGATTTTGAACAACTTCAATATAAAATAGTGATAGTTGCACAAAATAATAGAGAAAAAACTAATTTTGGTTTTGAGAAAGAAAGATAAAGCTTGGGGGGCCAGATGCGATACGTTCTTAAACGTTTTACATCTAAAAGTACGTATTTTTTAATCATATAAACAAATATTCACCATAGAAATACCTGAACATTATTTGATTTCGTAATCATTTATTTTATGGAATAATAAAAAGAAAAAATATATTAATTATTTTATAACAAAGAAGATGACATATATAATAAAAAATTTCAATTTAATAGTGTTGGTTGTTTTTATATTCTGTTTGATGAATTCATGTATTTCTAAGAGTGAATTGTCAGGACTTAGAGGGACCTATAAAGGTACTTGTATTATTACTCAAGAATCGGTTGATCCAGCGACGGGAGAGTTGGTGACTAGCGAAGAATTATTGGAAGGAGCGTCCATTGAAATTTTAAGATTTGCAGAAGAAGGAAGCGGAGATGGTGTGGTGGAATGTGAGTCTGGATGTGGTTCTACAAGTGAGTATCCTTATTTTAGAAATGAGCTTTATCAAGGTGATACGATTCTAATTGTTCATCAACCAGAGGCCAATCAAGAATTTCGATTGATGATGTTTAAGGGGGAGGACCGTTTGATTGTGGAAAGTAGTCAACGTTTTCCAACGGGAATTGGTGGCGTGTTTTTCTATGGAGAGTATTTTAAAGAATAGAGGAGGAAAGACGAAAGGGTGAACAAGAGTCAGGAAGCCACAATTGAAAAAGATCACGGATTCCTGACTGCTGGCGCCTTATATTTTTACTACTCGTTTGACGACTTTTTGATCATCGAATTCGAAGATGACATAATAAATTCCTTGGCTGTTATTTTTCAAATCTAATTGGATCAAATCTGTTTGA
>CAYTVR010000399.1:0-5625 GCA_964441245.1 uncultured Saprospiraceae bacterium
GTTTTGGTTATTAGTGATTGGTTACTCGATATTGGATATTGGATATTGGATATTCAACTCCTCTTATTCCTCAGAGACTCCGTACTCTTTATCTAACTTATTCATGAGATATACATAGACGAAAATAAGTATGACGAAAACATAAATCGCCCCTTGTTGGGCAAACCAAAAACCTAATTTATATCCACCGATTCGGAAATTATTCAGACTATCGACAAAAAGAATTCCACATCCATAAGAGACAAAAAACCAAATAAAAAGGAGGACGCTTAGAATCTTCAAATTTTTTTGCCAGTATTCTTGTAAGTTTTTCTTTGACATAATTTAATTGATTAATCTTACATTTGTTTTGACTAATGACCACTTTGCGGTCAAAAGCACTTATTGTAGAATCGAAAGTAATAAAATATCAACCATAATTTAAACTATGAAAGCATTAGTTGTAAAATCACCCGGAGGATTAGATCAGCTTCAAATCATCGAAAAGGAAGTTCCTCAACCAAAAAAAGGAGAAATACTGGTCGAATGGCATGCTACTTCTCTAAATTTCCATGATTATTTAGTTGCGACAGGTGGTATTCCGGTCATGGATGGTAGGATTCCGATGTCTGATGGTGCAGGGGAAGTGATTGGTGTGGGTAAAGATGTTCATGAATGGAAAATGGGCGATCAAGTGATGTCCATGTTTTTTCAAGGCTGGAAAGATGGAAAACCTAGTCTTCCAAAAATGGCTATGCTATCTGGTGAATATGTGGATGGCTTTATGGTTGAAAAGTCATGTGTCCCTGCTTTTGCAGTAACGCGAATTCCACAAGGATATACCTATGGTGAAGCAGCGACTTTACCATGTGCTGCGTTGACTGCCTGGCGTGCTTTAATGGTCGAAGGAAATTTAGAACTGGGAGATAAGGTATTGATTCAAGGCTCTGGAGGTATGTCCATTTTTGCATTGCAATTCGCTAAAGCAGGTGGAGCCCGAATTTTCGCCACTACCTCTTCACCTGTAAAAGCGGAATGGTTAAAAGAAATGGGTGCTGAAGCGGTCGTCAATTATAAAGAAGATCAAAGATGGGGGAAAACCATTGCTCAACTTTCTGGTGGTGGAGTCGACCATGTCCTTGATGTTGGTGGAGGTTCTACTTTTAAAAATTCCATTGATGCCGCAGCCATTGGTGGTCACATTGCCTCTATCGGTATTCTTGGGAATGGTCGAAAAGGTGAAATCACTTTTCCTAAATTATTTTTTAAACATCTCAAAATAACAGGACTTGCGGTCGGTAGTCGAGTCATGCAAGAAAAAATGATTGAAGCGATTGAAATCAATCAAATCAAACCCATCATTGATAAAAGTTTTGCTTTTGATGAATTAGCCGAAGCTTTTAAATATCAATCAACCGGTGCTCACTTTGGAAAGATTGTTTTGGAGTATTAATTGTGGTTCAGATCCAATTAAAAGGTAAATTCACTTAGTATTTTTCTAAATAATCCATTAATATTGATTTATCGTTACTCCTTATTTTCTATTGATAAATATTTCCCAATAATAATTCCTACAAGTATAGCCAAATATAATTGTCCTATGATACCTACACATAAAGCTAATGATTTAGCTATTTGATGTACTGGTACTATATCTCCATAACCCACCCCTGTCAAAGTGATATAACTGAAATAAAGTAAATCATAGAAGTTGGCCCCTTTAGAAATCGAAAAAGCATTTTCTAATAGGATATGCAGTACAAAAAAGAAAGATGCTGCGATTATTCCAAGTATCAAATAACCGGAGTTAAGTGCTAAAATGTCATTAAAAGTCACTGACTTGGGTTGAAAAACATATTGCATCAAACGTATAAAGACCAAACCAAAAAAAAGTAAAGTAATAATTAAATTTACAATAGTGATCATCTGGGAATTCTGAAATGACACAAAAAATAAAAATGCAGGAATACCTAAAAGACCAAGCAATAACAAATCTCGATAACTTCTTGATGAGTATATACAAGCCATCATAATAACTATTCCGTAATTAACTTTTAATATTAAATTCCCAAAAACAAAAAATGAAGCAAGAGCTGGTAATATCAGCATTGATACTAGACTAATGAAAAAATACAGATAGTTAGGATGTTCAAAATGCTTTTGAAAAAATTCTATCACTTGCTTCATTTTCTTCAGATTACTTTTTAGATACTACCTTGGGTTTAATAACCGACGGGAAATATGATCAGATGATTTATTTTTTTGTGTTTGGTTAGGAGATGAAATCAGGCCATTCTGTTTAAGTCATATTTAAATGAAACCTACAATTCCATTTCCACCATTTCTCAAAATCAGATAAAATTTTAGATCTTATAGATTTTAAATTATTCATTTTTCCTCGCCACTCGCTTGTTTTCTTTTTCAGTGATACTAACTAGTACTTCAACACTTACGTGTAAAAGTATTGTATTTTCTATTTCCATTCCGTATGGAAAATTCCATCTTTATCTGTTCGTTCATAAGTATGCGAACCAAAATGATCTCTTTGAGCTTGAGTCAAATTCAAAGGCAATCTACCATCCCGATAAGCATCGAAATAAGCTAATGAAGCGGATAAGGCCAAGGTTGGAATACCTGCATCAATTCCCCTTTTGATGACCGAACGCGTGGCCTTATGCGTTCCTTTTAAATACTTCCCAATGGTTTTGTCTACCATCAAATTATTTAAGTCTCCATTCGTAGAATATGCTTTTCGAATATCTTCTAGCAAAGTCGCTCGAATGATACATCCGCCTCTCCAGATCCTAGCAGTAGCTTCTAAGTCCAAAGCAAATCCTTTTTCTTTTGACGCCTCTGTCAACAGAGCCATTCCTTGTGCATAAGCAGTTATAAAAGCAAAAAACAAAGCATCTCCTACTTCTTTGACGATCTTAGCTTTGGCTACTTTTGATTTTGTTGTTTTAATTTTTAAAATTTTTGAAGCACTTAGTCGCTCTGCTTTCAAGGAAGAAATACCTCGCATGGTCACCGCCGCATCAATACTAGGTACCGGAATTCCAAAGTCCATAGCATTTTGCGAGGTCCATTTTCCAGTTCCTTTCTGTTTGGCCTTATCTAATATTTTATCAATCAACATCCCTCGTCCAATTTCATCTTTTTGTGTAAAAATAGCCGCCGTAATTTCTACTAAAAATGATTTTAATCTACCTCGATTGTATTTTTTATAAGCTTGATGTAGTTCCTCATTGTTTAAGCCACCGATGTTTTTTAAAATGTCATAGCTTTCAGCAAGCATTTGCATCATCGCATACTCAATACCATTGTGCACCATTTTGACATAATTTCCTGCTGATCCTTTTCCCATATAGGCTACACAAGGATCACCATTTACTTTTGCAGAAACGGCTTCTAAAATTTTCTTTACCTTATTATAAGCTTGCTTCGATCCACCCGGCATTATACTAGGACCAAATCTCGCACCTTTTGCTCCACCAGAAACTCCAACACCCAAAAAAGAAACTTTCTTTTCTTTTAGATAAGCCAATCGTCGATCTGTATCTGCAAAAAATGAATTACCTCCATCAATGATCAAATCTCCTTTCTCTACATGCTTTAATAATCCTTCAATAACAATATCCACTACTCTACCCGCAGGTACGAGCAACATGATTTTCCTAGGCGTTTTTAAAGAAGCTACAAATGTTTTCATATCAGTAGTACTCATCGCCAGCTTACCTTCTGCTTCTTCTTTTAATGCGTTCGCTTGTTCCTCATTGGTATCCAAACCAGCGATAGAATAGCCGTTATCTGCTACATTTAACAAAAAATTTCTTCCCATGACTCCCAAACCTACCATTCCAAAATCGTACAATTGCTTTTTACTTTTACTCATGCTATTTTAAATTATTAATGATTTTTACTGTAAATATTCTTCTGCTGACAATTTTGGTCAAATTTACTTAAAATGTAAATGACTTATGATAAATTGCAGCAATATTTTAGATTTGTATTCTTTTTAGAAATTCCGCAATAACTTTAAGATAAAAATATGGACGGTGTAATCTTTGTCATTTTTGGCGCTTCAGGTGATTTGGCTGTTAGGAAACTCATTCCTTCAATTTTTGAATTGTATAAAGGTAAATACTTACCAGAAAATTTTGCAGTCTTGGGTGTCAGTCGATCTAAGTATACGGATGATGCTTTTCGCAAAAAAGTTTTTCGCGAAAGTGAATTTATAAAACCAGAAAATAAGGCCGATAAGGATTATAAAGATTTTAGTGATCGTTTATCTTACCTAGCTATTCAAACTGCGGAGAAAGAAGATTACGCTAAGGTAAAAACTAAATTGGTGGAATTGGATGAGCAATTTAATATTGGTGGAAATTATATTTTCTATCTCTCTACTCCTCCATTTTTGTACAAAACGATTCCAGCCTGCTTGGCTCACTATGGATTGAATGAAGAAAAAGAAGGTTGGAGAAGATTGGTGATCGAAAAACCTTTTGGTTATGATTTAGCAACTGCAGTTGAATTGAATACTCATCTCAAACAATATTTTGATGAAGATCAAATCTATCGCATTGATCATTACTTAGGTAAAGAAACGGTACAAAACCTTTTAGTCACTCGTTTTGCCAATGGAATTTTTGAGCCCCTTTGGAATCGAAATTACATCCAACATGTTCAAATCACCAATGCCGAAAATTTGACGGTAGGCAATCGAGGTGGTTACTACGACAAGTCAGGTGCACTCAGAGATATGTTTCAAAATCATTTGATGCAAATCGTAGCCCACATTGCCATGGAACCTCCCATTGCTGCGGATGCAGCTGCTATTAGAAATGAAAAATTAAAACTACTCCAGTCCATTCGACCACTCAAAGAGGAGGATATTTCTTCTCAGGTCATTCGAGGTCAATATACGCCTTCCACTATTGACGATAAAAGAGTCAAAGGCTATCGGGAAGAAGAAGGCGTCCCTGATAAATCAAGAACAGAAACTTTTGTCGCGCTAAAATTTTTCATTGATAACTGGCGATGGGCGGGTGTTCCTTTTTACGTTCGTTCGGGCAAAGCCTTACCAACCAAGGTTACGGAGGTCGTTATTACTTTCAAAGATCCACCCTATGCTATTTTCCGTAAGGATGAAATGGTATTCAATGACAATAATCAATTGATCATTCGGATTCAACCTGATGAAGGATTGCTCTTAAAATTTGGCATGAAAGTACCTGGAGCAGGTTTTGAGGTCAAAGACGTTGGTATGGATTTTCACTATACCGATTTGACCGATGCCCATGTCCCCGCAGCTTACGAACGTTTACTCTTAGACGTCATCAAAGGTGATGCAACTCTTTACGCTCGGGGTGACTCTGTAGAAGAAGCTTGGCGTTTCGTGGCTCCCATATTAGATGCTTGGAAAAATAATCCCAAAATCAAAATTCACGGCTATCCAGCTGGAACTTGGGGACCAACAGTCGTCTCCAAATTAATAGAATCTGATGAACTCACTTGGCGAAATCCCTGTAGTAACTTAACCGCAGATGATAACTTTAGTGACTTATCTTAATTGGTAATGAACTACCTCGACCCAAGGGTACGAGTTATTACGTTAGTTCACGATATCGGGATGGGAGGCCTGTCAAA
>CAYTVR010000400.1:0-5622 GCA_964441245.1 uncultured Saprospiraceae bacterium
CGGAGGCAACGATTAAATGCAGTTATAAGATATTGGATATCAGCGAATTAATTATAAGTCAATATTTAAGCTTCACCCGTATGCGAAAGCTTTCGGGATTCCTCTATTTTTTTTCGATTGAAAAAATAGAGCCGCCGGAGGCAACGATTAAATGCAGTTATAAGACATTGGATATCAGTGAATTAATTGTAATTCAATAATTAAGCTTCACCCGCATGCGCTCATAAAGCGGGATTAACGACGAGTAAAGGAAAAAGAAAATTCAAACTGTTATAAGTTATTGTTTTCATGATCCTAACTATACTAAATTCTGTGTACCTGCGAGCTTGTACTTTATTCCCTTTACCGCTTATCACGTATTTCATCAATATGCGATTAAGCGTTCTAATTGTTCTTTAAATCTAGCTGTGGCTAAAAAGTTTTTTTCTAATGATACCGCAAACGGGATGGGTGTATCCAAGCTTCCACAACGCAATACTGGAGCATCTAAATACTCAAAAAGATGTTCTGAAATCCATGCTGAAATTTCACCGCCAATACCTCCAGTAATGGTATCTTCATGTAAAATCAATACTTTATTTGTTTTCTGAACGGTGGCTTTTATGGCCTCATAATCCAATGGAAGTAAAGTTCTAAGATCTAAAATTTCTGCGTCAACACCCATTGCGGCTACTTCTTTTTCTGCCCAATGAACACCCATTCCATAAGTAATGATACTCAACTCCGTCCCTGAACGATGAACCTTTGCTTTGCCAATTTCGATGGTGTAATAATCATCTGGAATCGTCGCTGAAATACTTCGATATAAAGCTTTATGCTCAAAAAACAATACTGGATTGGGATCTTCCAAACTCGCCAATAAAAGTCCTTTCGCATCTTCCGGATTGGATGGGAATACCACTTTCAATCCTGGCGTATGAAAAAACCAAGCTTCATTACTTTGCGAATGAAAAGGACCTGCTCCTACTCCACCACCTGCTGGCATACGGATCACCACATCTGCATTTTGTCCCCAGCGGTAATGTAATTTGGCCAAATTATTTACAATCTGATTGAAGCCACAAGTCACAAAATCCGCAAATTGCATTTCGACCATGGCTTTATAATTTCGTAAACTCAAGCCCAATCCAATTCCAACAATTGCGCTTTCGCAAATCGGCGTATTTCGTACTCGCCCTTTTCCAAATGCTTTGACAAAACCATCGGTTATTTTAAATACTCCTCCATACTCCGCAATATCTTGTCCCATCAATACGAGATT
This sequence comes from uncultured Saprospiraceae bacterium, assembly GCA_964441245.1. GTDB lineage: Bacteria > Bacteroidota > Bacteroidia > Chitinophagales > Saprospiraceae > JALZUU01. The sequence goes on from CAYTVR010000400.1 coordinate 1,262, forward strand.
ATCATGCTTTTCCATTCCTTGACGAAGGCCATCAGAGATCGCATCAATCAATCTTTTTTCTGTGGCAGCACTCGTCGCTGGATGCACTACCTCCTGCTCATAAGGTGCATATACGTCTGACAATTCTTGCTCAACAGTTGAAGATACCGCAGGTTCATTGAAGGCCGATTCCAAGCCTTCATTAATCTCTGTTTTGATCGCCGCTCGCCAAGTCTCTATCTCTGCTTTATCAATTATTTTTTCTTCTAATAAATAATTTTCAAAATTAGTCACCGGATCTTTTAGGGCCCATTTTTCCATTAATTCTTTAGGGACATATTTGGTCCCAGAGGCTTCTTCATGACCTCGCATTCTAAAGGTTTTACACTCAATCAAAATCGGCTCTGGATTTTTTCTCATTCCTTCTGCCACTTTTTTAATCGTTGAATAAACTTCTAAAATATTATTACCATCAATCTTCATAGATTTCATTCCATAACCAATTCCACGGTCAGCGAGATCTTTACAATAATATTGTTCGGAAGTTGGTGTAGACAAACCATATCCATTATTTTCCACCAAAAAAATCACAGGTAATTGCCAAACCGCTGCGACATTTAATGCCTCATGAAATTCACCTTCACTCGTTCCGCCTTCTCCTGTAAAGGCCAATGCTATTTTACCTTCACCATTCAACAAATGAGCAAGTCCGACTCCTCCAGCCAATGCTAGTTGAGGACCTAAGTGAGAAATCATTCCAACGATATTGTATTCTGGTGCACCAAAATGAAAAGATCGATCTCGTCCTTTGGTAAAGCCTGGTAACTTTCCTTGCCACTGACAAAATAGTCGTTCTAAAGGAACATCACGAGTCGTAAAAACACCTAAATTCCGATGCATCGGAAAGATCATTTCATCTTTCATCAATGCTGCGGTAGCTCCTACGGCAATCGCTTCTTGACCGATACCAGAAAACCATTTTGAAATTTTTCCTTGACGAAGTAAAATCAACATTTTTTCTTCAATCATCCGAGGTTGAAGCAATTGACGGTATAGTTGCCTAAGGGTCTCTTTTTTAATTCGACCTTTTTTATATTGTATGTTAGAAGCGGTTGCGGTTGACATAATTTGGTTTTAATTAAATGGAAGCGGATTTTGATTCTTCACTTCTTGCCGTAAAGTTAAAAAATGCGTTTTAAATAAAGAGGTTTCTTTTTGACAAAACTCATTATAATTATTTTGATTCTTAGATAAATCGGGTGTTTATAGACATTCAAAAATGAAATTCAACGCTTCCTTCAGTCACTTTTTCATCTCATTTTATGATTGTCCACAGGATTTGTCTAAGAAGGATTATTTTTTGATACGAGTATTCAAAGGGATATGTTTGATTAATATTTAAAAAATTAAACTTGAAGGTGAAATTATCTATTGGATTCCTAGTTGAAATGATTCTTACAGCCCCAGAAAAGTCGCAAAGCGGATCGAACAGGCATTGATAATTGAGGCGGAAATTATTAAATCCTCTTAAAACAGTCTATCTTTCGATTTTAATTGGATGATTCCTTTTTGAGATATTCTATACCATATATATGTATCTAAATTTAACCGCTCGTTTCACTAAAATCCTGTTCGTCTTATTCGGAGGGCTTTTATTGTGTTTTCAAGGCTTTTTCAATAAATATCCTTTGTTGTATTTTGATACAGGTACTTACGTGATGAGTGGCTTTAGTGGTATCGTGCCTTTCGATCGTCCCTTAACCTACGGTTTATTTTTAAGACATACCAGCCTTTCAGAAACGCTTTGGTTGGTTATTTTCGCTCAGGGAATTATTGTGTCTCTTTTAATTTATTACTTTTTAAAATACTTTCTGCGAAGTAAACATTTATTACTTTTCCATACTTCCCTTTGTATTTTTCTTGTTTTTTTTACTGGTTTATCTGTCAATGTGAGTCAATTAATTCCAGATATTTTTGCCTTGGTTTTCATCATGGCTTTGGCATTATTGTTACTTGTTGATTCTTTGTCAAAAAGAGATCTAGGGATCATCATTTTTCTGACTTGGCTGGGTATCATCATGCACAACTCTCATAGCTTGATTGCTTTTGGTATTTTATTGCTGGTGAGCCTTTACGCTTTTTGGAATAAAAAAAGTGGTATTTCAAGGAAACAACTCATTTTAGGATGGGCCATTTCCTTTATTGGATTGTTTTCTATTCCTAGTATTCACTATGTTGTTGGGAATGAATTTGTCACTTCAAAAGGAAGCCATTTGTTTATCATGGCTCGTTTAGTCGAATCAGGGATTGTTGATTTATTTTTAGCAGACAACTGCGATAAAAAAGAGTATTGGCTTTGTGAATATCAAGGAAAAATTCCTACCGAATTAATTTGGGATTTAAAACATAGTCCTGTTCGCAAAAAATGGACAGGAGCCGATGTTTGGACCAAAAGTAAACCAGAATTTGATTTGATCATCAAAGAAATTGTTACGACCCCCAAGTATCTTTTCAAGTTATTGATCAAGTCTATTCCACATACCGCTCAACAGTTTTGTAATTTCCATACGGGAACGACTCCTCAACTCGGAAAAAAAACACCAGCATACAATTCTATCAAAAAAAGATATTCAGATGAAATTAGATCTCTTGAAAGATCCTATCAATTTGGTCGTCCTCATTGGTTAAAATATGATCCCATCAATAATCGACAATCCTGGTTATTTTTCTTTTCGCTGCTATTTTTTATCACGGTCTTAATGGTTCCAAGTATTCGAAGTCAATTAAGTTTGGTGCAAAAACAATTGATCCTCTTTGTCTTAATTGCTATGTTCAGCAATGCATTTGTTTGCAGTAATTTATCGACGATCATTCCTCGATATCAAAGTCGTATTTTTTGTTTGTACCCCATCGCTGACTTTATCTGTTTGGTGACTTTAGTTTCTGTTTTTTGGAAAAAGTATCAACGTGTCTAACTCCAATCCTTTTAAAGCGACACTCATGCGGACAAAGCCTTTTTTCAAAATAATATTCTTAGTGTTTATCGTTTTGGATCTTTGCTATTCCTTTGTTCAACATTATAACGAGCCGTTTGATGGAGACATGGCCAATATCATTTTACCCTCTAAAAATTATTCGCACGTTTTAAAAGATCCTTTCGGATGGAGTATCTTACGAGAAGGAAAAAGGTATACAGGCAGCAACCGTTATTTTATCCACAAAAGCATGTCCGTTTATTTTAAGGCGGCACCTAAATATATTCAAAATTTCACGAGTCCGATTAACAGTATATATCTGAGTGCGGCTATATTTAAAATCATTTTACAAGTATTGTTATTGTGGATATTGATGGTTTACATATCCGGTTCTGGTAATATTTTGAATGAACAATCTTTGATTGCCGCGCTAATTATTACTCCTTTATTTCAACATACTCTATTTAATCATTCTATCGGCATCATCAGTGATTCTATCACTTATACTTTTTTCTACGGATTTCCTATCGCGGTTTTGTTATTGTTCTTTCTACCTTTTTTTCAAGCACTGACTTCAGATAAAAAAATAGAAGATATGCTAAATCCTATTTATCAAATTTGGCTAATCAGTCTTATTCTTTTTTTAGCATTTAGCGGACCATTGATCGCTCCATCTGTTTTGATTATTTGTTCTTTGACTTTGCTCGTATTTTTTTATAAACATTTTAAATCGTCTTTTCCAAAATCACTTTTTCCTAGAATAATGGCTGCAATCAAAGGAATCCCGTTTCCCTTTTTATCTTTTTTCCTATTTTTCATATTGACTTGTTTATACTCTTTTTACATCGGCACCTTCAATGTAGAAAACAATGAAAGCGTCAATTTGCTCGAACGATATGAACTATTATTCATGGGGTTATTAAAACAACTCACTACGAGATTTGCTTTTCCTTTATTGATTCTAATGATCCTCCTCAACACTTTTTTGATCACCCGAGAAAAGAAAAATGCGACACAACAACTTTTGCTCAACACCTTAAAGTATATCGTTATTTTTTCGTTCATCTACATTCTATTACTTCCTCTTGGAGGCTATCGAGAATATCGACCTTTCATTGTAAGAGGAGATACTTTGATGCCAGTGATGATTGGTCTTTTTTATTTTTATGGAAAAACAACACTCTACTTATCTTTCAATATGAAGCTTCAGCTAAAAAAATACTATCTCTTAGGTGTGTTTATATTTAGCCTTGTGTTAATGATTGGGGATGAACCAAATTTCGGAAAAAATGATTGTGAACGAAGTGCTTTAAATGACTTAGTTCATTCTACTAAAAAGATCACCCAACTCCCAAATGATTGTACGATTTTAAATTGGTCCCTCGCTCATGAAACCTATCAATCTCA
>CAYTVR010000401.1:0-5611 GCA_964441245.1 uncultured Saprospiraceae bacterium
ATTTGACAACTGCACGGTAGAGCGTACTATCCAGAATTCAGGTATAGTTACCTATTCATTTATTTATTATGATATTTTACCAATAAGTAACGATAAACTTACTTATTGGTGGACAATCCACGAAAGGAATAATGATTTGACTAATCCGGATTGGTCTGGAACTTCAGTTATTTTGAATCTTCCGTCAGAGACTTCTGAAGAACAACTATATACCACTTATGGGCCTTTATTAGGACCTGGAAGTGGAATAGTAACCGTGAACCAAGAAGCTATGATCCCCGGAGATTTGATGCAAATGACTATTGGAAATATAGATGTGAGATTGCACATAAATGATCCTGCAGGACCGAATACTGCTCAGCAAGTTTCCGGTAGTATGATAATAACGGCCGTTTTACAATGATTTTTCTGAGGATTTATAATTAGATGACCAACGACTATTAATTGATTTGAACAACTTACAAGAAATCATATCAAAATGTAAAGTGAAGGATAGTAAAGCGGAGAAAGTACTTTTTCTCCGCTTTGCTCCCCGCATACTAACTATATGTAGACGTTATGCGTCTCATAATGTAGAAGCACAGGATTTGATGCAAGAATGTTTTATTCGTCTTTTTAATAAAATAGATCAATTCGATCCTAATAAGGGAGTCTTTGAAGGTTGGCTTCATCGATTATGTACCAATACTATTTTGACGATTATCAAACCTGTAAAACGAAAAATCACCTTAGTTTATCCAGGGGAATTACCAGAACAAGAATTGACGAAATCCGAATTTGAGGCTATCCCTGGAGAAGTGATCTTAGCGGCCATACAAAAACTACCAGTTGGTTATCGACAAATTTTTAATCTGTACACCTTTGATCATTACACGCACAAAGAGATAGCACATATTTTAGGAATAGCGGAATCAACTTCTCGGTCACAATTGACGAAAGCAAGGAAAATGCTTCGCCTTATTTTGCAAAAAAAAATAGACGATAATTATGAAAGAAAATTGGCATAATAAAGACCTTCAAGATGGCTTAGGCAAGTTTGATTCGCCTATAGACTTGGAAAAGGCTTGGGCTGATTTGGAAGCCAAACGGAATCCGAAGAAAAAGAAACATCGCTTTTTCTTTTTCTGGCTCTTTGGTATCGCAACTTTGATGATTGTTGGAAATATTTTTCTTGGAGAAAGAAACACCGCTTCCAACTTAAGTACTGCTGATCTAGATTTAACAACAAAAAATATAAAGCAAACTCAATTAGAAAAGCAAGAAAATCAAGTGGCTAAGCTTGTAGAACCTGAAAATCAAGACGGCCTCGGACAGGAGACATTAAGTATCGATCAAGAAGAAAAAGGAAGAGAAGAAAAAATGGATAGGAGTGATAATGCTAATTCTGTGGCTAATTATAAAAGGTCATCAGCATTAGCATTTAATTCCGCTAAAGCGAAAAATGATTTGAAATCTAGCGAAGTAATTTTAAGCACCGACGAAACGGATCTTTCCACTCACCGCATTCCAGAAAACATTGGTACAAGTATAGAAGAACGTTTTTTATCAAAAACTAAATCTTTAGAAATTTTACAAAAGGAGCAAGAACAGCATGAGAAAATTCGAAATGAATTGGTGAACAAAGTCGATAACAAAGAACAAAGTAAAGGTGAAAATAAAGTAGAAAGAATTGTTGTCAGAAAGGTGATGCTTCCCAGTCTACAATTAGACCAGGTAGATTTTTCCGTCAAGGAAACTACTTCTAATTTACCATTGACGGAAGACTTGTTAGATGATTTAAAATCGAAACCTCTAAAAAGTAAGTCTACTCAATTTTTGGCCTTGTCTACAAATTACAGTTTTTTGACGACAGGTACAATTGATGAGGAAGAAACACCGATGGATCTGGTCTCTTTTTTACTGTCTTATGAACGAATGGTATCTAAAAGAATTTACTTAAAAACTGGATTGATTTTCCAACAATTTACCAATACCATCAATAAGATAAAGAGGCGAAATTATTTTGAAATAGAAGAAGATCAGTTACTGGCCAATAATATTCTTTTGGATGGAACGATAACAGAGACCAGAGGCCCTGAAACGGTGGAGTATCGAGAAACAACTACTAATAAATATTTTAATCGCTATCGTTTTGTCAATGTACCTGTATTGTTAGGGTATCAATTTCCTTTAGGAACAAGATCAAGTTTGAAATTTGAAGGAGGATTGGCTATTTCTATTTTTGCAGACCATTCGGGAAAAATTAAAAATGAAGAAAATGTTCAATCTTTTGAAAATTTGCCAAGTTATAAAGCGAAAAAAAGTAGAGCACTACAAGGAATTTTGGCACTGCAATATGAACTAGAACTAAGGAATAAATGGTTCCTATTTGTTGGTGCACAAGCCAATCAACAGTTCGATAAGGCCATAGAAATAAATAATGAAAAACTAGGAAGATTTGGCGCTTTTGGCTTTGAATTAGGAATGAGATTCGCTTTGTAAAATCGGATAGTCATTCATAATCAACTTCTATCTTTTTAGCGTAAGAATATTTTTTATAAAAATAATTTTCAACCTCAAGCAGCATTTTTCCAACAAGTGGGATAGATATAATAGAAAGGGTACATCTTTTGCTCATGTCGAAAATAAAAATCACTTATTTTAGGCAATCGGGTTAAATGATTCGTTCTTAAAGAAACTCCTTTCTGACATCAAATCATGGCTAAAATCTTACCCCTTATGCTAAAGTTAATCAATACTTATTTGCTGTGTATTCTTGCGACTTTTACTCACTTTACTCTATTCGCTCAAGGCGATAACATGATTTGGGTTCCCATTCAGAATCAGGAATTGGCTACCAAACAAGCTCTTATACAGCGAAATATGCCAAGTCAATTTCAGGCCTATCGAATGACTAATCTGGAGGAATTAGAACGGATTTTACATTCTGCACCTCTACGATTTTCTGCCGCAGCTAAAGAGTCTAATATTGAAATCAGTTTGCCCTTGCCAGATGGACAACTAGAAAAATTTAGAATTTTTAATTTTCCAGTACTACAATCACGTTTAGCCGCAGCTTATCCTAATTTAAGAACCTTTACGGCAGCGGGTATTAGTCACCCAAATAAAATGGCTAAAATAGAGGTGACTCCTAAGGGGCTTCATGCAATGATATTAGGCGGGGAAAAAGGCCCAGTTTTCATTAATCCATTTAATGGGATCGAACAAACATACTACTCTTTTTACAAAAAAGATATACAAAGTATAAGTGAGCCCTTCCTTTGTGGAACAAAAGAATTTGATGAGAGTGAAGGGCAAATACCAGGTGATGATAATCTATCATTCGCAGGCGATTGTCAGCTTCGCCAATACCGTCTTGCCTTGGCATGTACCGGTGAATTTGCTCAATTGATAGATGATGGAGATGATACGAATGGTGATATCGTTGCTGATGTGCTGGCCGATATGGTGATTGTGATGGATCGTATTAATGGGATTTTTGAAAGAGATGTGGGCGTGACTATGCTGATCATAGATGAAAATGAAGAAATAATTTTTACTGATCCAGATAATGATTTTTATTCAAATAATATTAGCTCTTTGCCGGCTGAGAACAGTACGGCTATGCAGATTACTATTGGTAATGATGCCTTTGATATTGCCCATGTTTTTGGCTCAACTGGAGGAGGAGTAGGATTTCTTGAAGGCCCTTGTGGGAATGCAAAAGCAAAAGGGGCTAGTGGACGTGGTAATAGAACAGCAGAGGAATTTGCTTTTGATATAGTTGCTCATGAAATGGGCCATCAATTCGGTGCGCGACATACGCAGAATACGCAAACTAGTTTTTGTTTTGTATCGGAAACAGCCTCTTATGAACCAGGAAGTGGTTCTACAATTATGAGTTATGCTAGGGTTTGCCCTCCTCTGGTACAGACTTATAGTGATAATTATTTTCATGCGATAAGCATTGAACAAATTGGGAATTTTGTAACGACTGATGGCAATACTTGCCCAGTTATTCTAAGCTCAGAAAATAATAAACCAAGTGTTGCTGCTGGAGGCAATTACACCATTCCAGCTGCTACTCCCTTTGTACTTACTGGAGTTGGAACAGATCCTGATGATGATCCCATAAGTTATTGTTGGGAACAATGGGATAAAGAAGATATACTTTTGGCTCCTCCAATTCCAACCGCTACAGTTGGGCCTACTTTTAGGTCTTTTCTGCCAACAGTTGATCCACAACGATATTTCCCTAGCTTAAGTGTTTTACTTGGAGAAACGCCAGACACTTGGGAAGTACTTCCTACGGTAAGTCGTGAACTAAATTTTAGATTAACGGTAAGAGATAATAATAGTGCTTATGGTTGTACTGATGAAAGTAATATGAGTGTTGTCGTTGATGATTCGGCAGGTCCTTTTGCCGTCACTTCTCCTGATACTTTTGCGGTGTGGAATATCGGTGATACGGAACTGATCACTTGGGACGTTGCTAACACGGATCTTGCTCCTATCAATTGTGCAACGGTTGATATCCTACTTTCAACTGATGGTGGCTATACTTATCCAGATGTTATCGCTACAAATGTTCCCAATAATGGTAGCTATGAGATCACTGTTCCTAGTGTAGCTAGTGCAACAGTTCGTTTTATGGTGCGCTGCTCTGATAATATTTTCTTTAACATTTCAAAAGCAGATGTTTCTATTGGTGTCACATCTGTTTGCGCACAAATTTTTAGTACGGATATTCCTATTACCATTTCTGAAATTGGTTCCGTTACGATCACCTCTGAGTTGAATATTGATATTACTGAAATGATTACCAATATTAAAGTGATTAATCTGAATGGTACGCATACTTATGTTGGCGACTTACGATTTACTTTAATTTCACCATCAGGAATAGAATGTCTTTTGATGAGTGGAAAATGTACGATCAACAACGATTTTGATATTAATTTTGATGATGCTGGCAATATGTTTTCTTGTCCTTTGAATGATGGACAAATTACGAAACCTGAGAGTAGTTTATCGATTTACAATGGATTGGAGGCAGCCGGAAATTGGTCATTGGAAATCACTGATATTGCTGATTCGGATGGTGGTGAATTATTAGGTTGGGGAATAGAAATCTGTTACGACGAAAGTCTTATCTCAAACGTTGAGGTACAAAATTTTGAAGCAAAGGTAGAGTTGACTCCAAATCCAACCAATCAAAATTTGATAGTTGCTTTAGCCTCTAGTGATCCCTTTAAAGGTCAGCTTCAAGTTGTCAATATGATCGGCCAAACACTAGAGCAAGTTGATGTTGAGAGTGATGGAAACTATCAGCATGAATTTCGATTAGCATATTTACCCGCAGGTGTTTACTTCGTAAAAGTTGTGGATGAAAAAGGAAATCAAGTCGTAGAAAAATTTATCAAACAATAAAACGTGTCCAATTTTTTGCCTAAAAAAAAGTTCCTTCAAAATAAGGGATCACCCTAATTCGGAAGGAACAAAATTTAGAACTTATCCGTTATGAAAATCTACAACATCATTTAATTAAATTAATTATCATTTTGAATACGGTCAAGGAATCACTAATCAGTGACTACTAGTTTTTTTGTGAAAACTCCATAGGCGGTATTGA
>CAYTVR010000402.1:0-5602 GCA_964441245.1 uncultured Saprospiraceae bacterium
ACATCAAATTGCATATGAGAGCGCTCGGGTAAGTCCTCAAAAACACCCGTCACTTCAAAGTTTTCATTATCATTCATCTGAATGGTTTTCCCAACTGGATCTGCATTCCCAAATATTTTTTGACTTATCGATTCAGACAATACCACCGTAAAAGGATCTTTCAACACAAGAGAATCTATTCCTTGAATTAAAGGAACAGAAAATACATCAAAAAAGGTCTTCCCTGCATAATAAGCATGCTCTAATTCATAGTATTCTTTCTCATAACTTAGCTGAGCACTACTCGAATGAAGGATCACAAATTCTTCCACTTCCGGAAAATCTTCTTTCATCGCCGCTCCAACTCCAGCACATCCCGCCGCCCACTGAGTCTCTAGTTCTCCCTTGTTATAGCGATTCAATTGTACCCGATATATATTTTCTTTGTTGTCAAAAAAATCATCATAGGTCGTTTCAAAATAAACATACTGCAGAATCAAAAAACTAGACGCAATCCCTACTGCTAGTCCAAAAATGGTCAGGAAAGCATAAAAAGAATTCTTGGTCAGGTTTCTTAAAGTAATGAGGAAGAAATTTTTGAGCATAATTCGATTTTTTTGTTGGAGTTCTATTTAATGACATTCTTTTGGAATAACAGTTGCATATGGAAGGACAATAAGAAGTTAGGAGATTAGGATTCTCTCTCTCAAGCTCCTCCTCTTCACTCATTTTTAGTAGCTTTGCATTTTAAAATTTAAGTGAAGGAAATAAATTTCCTCAAATGATTCAATTCCATGATTGCAGTAGATAATATAAGCGTACAATTTAGTGGACATACCCTTTTTGAAAATGTTTCTTTCGTCATCAATGAAGGAGATCGGATTGCCTTGATGGGCAAAAATGGCGCAGGAAAATCCACCATGATGAAAATCATCGCAGGAGTTCAAGCTGCGAGTAAAGGAAATGTTCAACATCCCAAAGAAGCGGTTATCGCTTACCTTCCTCAACATTTATTGACCGATGATGATTGTACCGTTTTTGAAGAAGCAGCCAAAGCTTTTGGAAAAATATTTGAAATGCGCGATACCATGGCGCGACTCAATAAAGAATTGGAAACCCGAACCGATTATGAATCCGCAGAGTATTTAGCCATCATTGATCAAGTTACCAATCTTGGTGAAATTTATTACTCCATTGAGGAGGTCAATTATGATGCAGAAGTTGAAAAAACATTATTAGGCTTAGGCTTTAAACGAGAAGATTTCACACAACCTACCAAAGAATTTAGTGGCGGTTGGAGAATGCGAATCGAGTTGGCTAAAATATTATTGCAAAAACCAGATCTAATTCTACTCGATGAGCCGACCAATCACATTGATATCGAATCAGTCATTTGGTTAGAAAATTTTTTAACAACTAAAGCCAAAGCAGTCCTCGTTATTTCTCACGATAGAGCCTTTATTGACAACATCACCAATCGAACTATTGAAGTGACTATGGGCCGAATTTATGATTACAAAGCCAACTACTCTCACTACCTTCAGTTGAGAGAAGATCGTAGGTCCCATCAAATAAAAGCATTCAAAGAACAACAAAAATTCATTGCAGATAGCGAACGTTTTATCGAAAGATTCAAAGGCACTTACTCCAAATCCAATCAAGTCAACTCAAGAGAACGAATGTTGGAAAAATTGGAAATCATTGAAATCGACGAGGTGGATAATTCTGCTCTACGTTTAAAATTTCCACCTTGCAATCGCTCCGGCGACTATCCAGTTATTGCAAAAAACTTATCTAAAAAATATGATGAGCACATCGTTTTTCAAGAAGCCAACTTAACCATTGAACGTGGAGAAAAAGTTTGTTTTGTAGGTAGAAATGGAGAAGGAAAATCAACTATGATCAAAGCCATCATGGGCGAAATACCATTCGAAGGAGAATGTAACTTAGGACACAATATTGAAGTTGGTTATTTCGCTCAAAACCAAGCTTCCCTTTTAGATCCAGACTTAACTGTATTTCAAACGGTAGATGAAGTCGCCAAAGGGGACATCCGGACACAACTCAAAAATATCCTTGGTGGTTTTATGTTCAGTGGTGACGACATCGATAAAAAAGTATCTGTTCTATCAGGTGGCGAACGTACCCGATTGGCCATGGTCAAATTATTACTAGAACCGGTCAACTTACTCATCCTCGATGAGCCAACCAACCATTTAGATATTCGTTCTAAAGATGTTTTAAAAGAAGCACTAAAAGCATTTGACGGCACCCTTATTTTAGTTTCTCACGATAGAGATTTTCTACAAGGGTTATCCCAAAAAGTGTTTGAGTTTAAAAACAAACGCATCATAGAACATTTCGAAACCATCGATGCTTTTCTAGAAAGAAACAGAATGGAACACTTACGTGAAATCGCATTAGGAAAATAACAAATACCCTATCGAATCCACAATCATGAACACCCAATACAAAGCACAAGAGAATTATTTTTGATTAAAATACCTTCAAAGAAAAAACAGCTTTTTTTCTATACTAAGAAAGATAATCTTTAACTTCGTTTCTTACTTTCGATTTACATACACTAATAACGTAAAGTCATCAATAATGAAACGAATCACCTTTATTACCTTTGTGCTCCTCTCAATAAGTCTTTTCTTTTTTTTAAACCAGCAGAAAACACAGTCCACAACAAAAGCTCCAAAACTAGATAAAGCTTGGAAAGTCGGAATGGGCATTGGTACGGCAAAAGATAAGTTTGCGCGATTTACCAGAGAAAGAGAAATGCTCGTCGATCCAGCCACGCAGCAACTTCCAGATTTCATCCGTGAAAAAGAATTAATGTTTGCACAAACGATTGGAAGTGCTCCTCCTTCTTTAACAGAAGAACCACAATGGGAATCTAGAGGACCTTATAATATTGGTGGCCGAACTCGAGCCTTTGCGATTGACGTCGCTGACGAAAATACTTTTATTGCAGGAAGTATCTCTGGTGGCATTTGGAAATCCATTGATGCGGGTGCCAATTGGTATAAAGTCAATACCACAGGACAAAATCTAAGCGTAACGACCATTGTACAAGATCCTAGAGAAGGACATACTTCTGATTGGTATTATGGTACAGGAGAATTATTCGGTGCTTCTCAAAGCGGAGCAGGTGCATTTTATTTAGGAAATGGGGTTTATAAAAGTACAGATAATGGAGAAACATGGACTCCCCTTCCAATGACCAATGCTGATAGTCCCGATCAATTTATTAGTATCTGGCAAGGAGTTTGGCGATTGGCAATTGATCCTTCTACTCCAATTGACCAGCCTGCAGAAATCTATGCCGCTACTTATTCTACCATTTTTAGAAGTGCTAATGGAGGAGATACTTGGGCTTCAGTTCATACTTCTCCGCTCAGTGGGAATGTTTCTTACTTTACAGAAATTGCGCTTACATCAGAAGGTGTCGCTTACGCAGGAATGAGTCGTGAAGATGAAGTCATTACCTTTGGTTTGAGTCCAATAGGTGGTGTGTGGCGAGCAGCCGACGGAATCAATTATGTCAATGTACTTCCAGATTCTTTTCCTCCTACTTATAATAGAATTGTTTTGGGGATCAATCCTTCGGATGAAAATGAAGTATATGTGCTAGTTAGTAACGTAGATCCTGACTATGGACAACCCGGAGGCAATCCTTTTCAGGAAACGCAATACAATGCCCTTTGGCGATACAATTATCTTAGTGGTGACGGAACAGGCGAAGGAGGGCAATGGACAGAGTTGACTGAAAATTTATACATCGGACCAGATGACTTTGATGACTTTTATCCTCAAACTGGTTATGACTTAATGGTCGCCGTCAAACCAGATGAACCCAATGTTGTTTTTGTCGGAGGCACCAATTTATATCGAAGTACCGATGGTTTTACAACAAAAGAAAATGTAAAACAAGTTGGGGGTTATCAAATCGCAACGGCCTTCCCAAATATTACAGAATATCCTAATCATCATCCTGATCAACACGGTGTTACTTTTTTACCATCAAATCCAGATGTGATGTTTTCTTACTCAGATGGAGGAGTTGCAAGAACGGATGATGTAAATGCAGATAGTATCGTCTGGCATTCTTTAAACAATGGATATGTCAGTACACAATTTTATACGGTTACGATCAACCAATCTGATTCGTCGGAGGTGGTTATGGGTGGTCTTCAAGATAATGGAACCTTGTATACTGGCTCAACAGATCCCCTATCTCCATGGAACCGACCTTTGGCAGCTGATGGCTCATATTGTGCCATTCCTGATCATGGGGAATATATTATTGCCTCGACACAGAGTGCAAGAATAGCTAAGGTTCAAATCAATGAACAAGGTGAACCCATCATACGAAGACGTTTTGATCCTGCATTGCCTAGAGATGCTTTTCAATTTATCAATGCCTTTGCCTTAGATCCTGTCGATAATAAAATACTTTACTTACCTACCAGAAATCGATTATGGATCAATTTGGATACCGATCAATATGAAATGAATAACAATTTTGATTCTACCTCTGTAGGATGGTCACCTAGGCCTGATTCTTTATTAGTACAAGGGCTTAATTTTACCTCCATTGCGACAGGAAATGCCCCTTCTCATCGAGTGTATTTAGGGACTAGTAATAGAAGAGTTTACAAGATTGAAGATGGAACAGACGTCAATTCTCCTATGGAAGAAATCACTTCTAACTTGTTCCCTGCAGGAAATGTGAGTTGCATTGCTGTTGACCCATCGGATGATGATAAATTGATGGTCATTTTTTCTAATTACGGCGTCTATAGTATTTTTTATTCTGAAAATGCTGGAGAAAGTTGGTTTAGGACTTCTGGAAATTTAGAACAGGTTAGTGATGGATCTGGAAATGGTCCTTCTGTCCGTTGGGCTTCCATTTTACCAATAACACCAGATAGTACCATGTATTTAGTGGGTACAAGTGTTGGGCTTTTTCAAACACCAACTTTAAATTTAGGATCATTTGCTAATTGGAGTCAAGCCTCACCCAATGAGATCGGAACCAACATCGTCACCTCTATCGCGAGTAGACCCACGGATGGATTTGTAGCCGTTGGGACTCATGGAAATGGTGTTTTTAGTGGTCGTTATGATGTAGACTTTTCAATGAGTGTTAGCACCGATGAAGTACAAAAATTTCACGTTGAAAACGTCAAAGCATTTCCAAATCCAGCAAGTGATCAAGTTACGCTAAGTTTTCAATTAGCAGAAAATAAAACAGTTACTGCTTTTCTTTACGATGAATTAGGCCGCCGAATAAAAACGATTAGTCCTTCTACAAAATTAAGTTCAGGAACGCATCAAATTCCATTTCAGGTAACTGACTTACCCAGTGGAATATATTACTGTTCGCTAATCGCAGGTGAGGATAAAAAAACCATTTCATTAATAGTAAAATAAAAAGATAATTAAACAAAAATGACATTGTTCATTGAAGCAACAATGTTAATCATATAACAATTCTTACACATGAAAAAAATATTTCCATTTTTCTTAGTCCTATTTTTGGCTTGTAATCAAGAAAACCCAACATTACAATCAGAGCTAAATAATTTAAAAGAAAAATTAGCGACTGCTGAAA
>CAYTVR010000403.1:0-5521 GCA_964441245.1 uncultured Saprospiraceae bacterium
CTAATATATCTGAATCCTCTCCAGTCTCATCGGAATCTTTCTGAGGACTAAGCGTCCAAATAGGTACATTATCTGAATTCTCTTGATTAGGCATCCAATCTGAAGAAGTGTCTTCTCGTTCTACCGAAATCATCTTTGTTTTCAGCATATCTAAGGTAGTAAGTGCTCCTCCACCTGCGCCCCAAATAAATGATATATTCACCTGAGGATTCGCACTTTCTGGCCATTTTGTGCCTTGAAAAATAGGACGGTCTTTATTTAGATTTAGAAAATTAAGAGTGAGTTGATTTGATAATGGTGGATCACTAACAAATATAGTTCCTTCATTATTCAGAGTGACTCCAAGTACATCCGTTAAATTAACAGGTGGTGCAACTGTTTCTTCAATATCCAAAATTAAAGGCACTGAGAGTGTATTTCCATCAAAGACACTTGCAACATTATTATCATCATCTTCTTCTGAATATGCAGTGACATATCCCGTTGTTGGATCACTTCCTGAAACACTGTTTACATTCTCCAGTTTAAAATTGAGTTGACCTCCATTGGGCCAAGGGTAACTGCTAGTACTGCGAATGGTAAAGTAGTTTTGAGTGGGATCATTATCACCTGATTGATCACCTATTTTCCATTGCGCTGGCAAATCCCTAATATCATCCATTGACCAATCTATAAAATCAGGAATATTGAATAAGATTTTAGATTCATTTTTAGTAAGTGCAATAGAGTCACCATTGTTAGTTAAAGAAATTTGCAAGGTAGCCTCCTCATCCATAATGATAGTAGAAGAATCAAGTGCTGGGTTTTCAACAGCGAGTTCAACAGCACCAGATTCATCTTCTGTGAAAGCTAAATTTGATAGTGGTGTCTTATTTTTTGACCTTTTTTCTTAATTCTCATATGAATATTTTTTGTTTTTACATTCTTTGACTAACCCGACATATTTATAAAAAAATATGCGTTAAAAATGAAAAATGTAATCTAGGTATTGTCATCCTGACCGAGCAGAGCGAGTGGAAGGATAGACAATTGTGCGTGGTTCAAATTTCGACCGAAGTGGAGAAATCTGCCAAAGCATAATCGCTCCCTAGTTAATGTAGATTTCTCCACGTGGCTCGAAATTTAACAACTAAAAGCATTGTCGTTCTTCGACTTCACGAAGTTTCGCCCAGAATGACAATGCAACATAGCAGACAGAATGTCAACTTTAAAAGTGCAATTTGTTATGCCCTCATTTCACTTCCCTATTTTTCAAAACCCTTATTTTCAATAATTTGCACCATTTTTTTATAATTTATTTTGTTTAAGTATCCCTTAGGCATCTTCTTTTAATAGATAAATAGCTATACCGCTTTACCCGTCTTCATTCTGCAAAGAATCTATAGACGGGCAAGTAGTCAAAAAGCCCGAACTGCACGCACGAGGGCTGTGTCGACCTTATCAAAGTTGTACTTACCACCATTGTAGAAAGACTGAAGCCACGCGAGAGTGTCAAAGTACTCCGTAGAACTCCAGTAATTTCCATGCCCCGGCAGAGAAGTTCCGCCAATCGCATCTAAAGTTTTATTAATTACGACTTTGTTTCTATGCATTTGATTTAACTCATTCTTGCTTGGTAAAAACCAATCTTCAAATTGTCCACCCCGACAAGCTCTTGCCAATCCAGCAGCATAATTTGTTTCTACAGATCCTTGTTTGGCTATAATTTTATCTGTATTGGATTTTCCAGTGCCTATAGACGTGCTAGTCGCACCAGTATTTTTATAGCTTCCATTCCACCAATGTATACCTGTTGACTGGTCCCTCTTAGCACATACTAATCCGTGCTTGTCATCTGTTGTGTCCACCCAAAATACAACGCCACCATACATCAAGTCTCCTATTTCACTTACAAAGCTATAAGTGCTTGTTTCAGGAAAGAAAGATCCAAAGGTTGGATTTATATTTAATTGAAATTGGTAGTCATTATTGACTTCCAAAATATCTGTAAATAGATCATCATAGTCTCCTTCATAAATAAATCGATCAAGATCATTTCCTGTGTTTGGTACTAATTGACTTACACCTTTAAAAGTCAATGTTACATTCGGATTACCATCGGAGTCGGATATCATCTGAAGCGGATAGATTTCAAGTTTAATTTTAGGGTTGGACGGGGATACATGATTTTTAACAACGGTAAACTTCTCAACTGTTATCTGTGGATATACAATTTCGACAATAGTTTGTTCTGCAATTCCATTAATTCTAGTACCATCTCCATCCAGAGCATACAGGTTGAATATAATTGAAGTGGCTCCATAAAATTGAGATAAGTCTACCATGTGATTATCAGTAACCAGGACTTCAGAATATTCTTCGCTTTCCCAAAGCAAATCCAAAGCAGTTGCTTTTAATTGAA
Organism: uncultured Saprospiraceae bacterium; assembly: GCA_964441245.1. Taxonomy (GTDB): domain Bacteria; phylum Bacteroidota; class Bacteroidia; order Chitinophagales; family Saprospiraceae; genus JALZUU01. The sequence goes on from CAYTVR010000403.1 coordinate 2,402, forward strand.
CTTGAGGAATATCAAATACTTGCCAGTAAAGATTCGCAAATAAGGGTTGCCCAGGCGTTGCCATTAAAGAAGCTTCAGCTGCATGGAAGTAAGGTATACCTCTCACAGGTGGATACGTCTTATTTATCGGTACTGTAAATGTAAAATTATTGTACAGATTATCATCATCAAAAGGGAAACCCGTCACCTGTACATACATCTGAGTGGCTCCATTGATAATCGGAGCAATATCACTGAACTGGAAAGTCGCATTTGCCTTATCTCCTATACCTAATATATCTGAATCCTCTCCAGTCTCATCGGGATCTTTTTGGGGACTAAGCGTCCAAAGAGGTACGTTATTAACATAACTACTACCAGGTTCCCAATCTGAAGAAGTGTCTTCTCGATCTACCGAAATCATCTTTGTTTTCAGCGTGTCTAAGGTAGTAAGTGCACCTCCACTTGCGCCCCAAATAAAAGATATATACACCTGCGGGTTGGCACTTGTTGGCCATTTAGTGCCTTGAAAAATAGGGCGGTCTTTATCTAGATTTAGAAAGTTAAGAGTCAGTTGATTATATAATGGTGGATCATTGACAAAGATTGTTCCTCCATTATTCAAGGTGACACCAAGTACACCCTCTAAATTAACAGGAGATGGAGGTGCGACAGTTTCTTCAATATCCAAAATTAAAGGCACAGAGAGTGTGTCTCCATCTAGAACATCATCTGAATCAGCAGTGAAATTTCCAGTAGTTGGATCGCTTCCTGAAACACTGTTTACATTCTCCAGCTTAAAACTGAGTTGACTTCCATTGGGCCAAGTGCCAGTGGTGGTACTGCGAATAGTAAAGTAGTTTTGTGCGGGAGCATTATCTCCTGGTTGATCACCTATTTTCCATTCCGCTGGCACATCTTTAATATCTTCTATTGACCAATCAACGAATTTAGGGATATTGAAGACGATGGACGTATCATCCTTTGTCAAAGAAATGGAGTCACCGTTATTGGTTAAGGTTACTTGCAAAGTTGCTTCTTCGCCAATATTTATTGTTGCTGACCCTATTGCAGAGTTTACAATAGCAAGTTCGACAGCGCCAGAATCTGAAGAAGTCTGGTTGGTATCTGCGATCATATATTTTGACATTTTGTTGATTTTTTATGAATTAAAAACATATAGACTACTTATTAAAAAGCCCTAATTGCTCTAACGCAGATCGAAGCTCCACGTTGATCAATCTTTCCCACATTGCCAAAGCTACCCGCCTGAAAATTATAAGCCCATGCCCAATCTATGGTATCCTCTGTCGATGTCCAATAATATTTTTCTGCAAAGACATCTCCTCCCTTGTTTTTTGCTGCGTTATTAATTTTTCCCTTATTAATATGAACCTCCCTCAACTCATAGTATGATGGTAAAAACCAATCTGTGAAACCACCTCCATTATAAGCCTTTGTCAATCCTGCAGCATAATTAGTTTCTAAACTTCCTTGGGATTTAATAATTTTATCTGTGTTGGATTTCCCACTTCCAATCGCTCTATCCGTAGCTCCAGTTATTGTGGCAGTTCCTTTAAACCAAGGCGCAATTGTTGACTGGTCTGAAATAGCACATACCAAACCATGAGAAGTATCATCAGGTTCCAGGTAAAATACAACACCTCCAAAAATATAATCACCTAGCTCTATTGGAACATTATATTCCTTGGTAACGGTCGGTGGAGCCGTACCAAAAGTTGGCACCAAATTTAATTGGAATTGATAATCATTGTTGACTTCTAAGTCATCTGAAAATATATCTTTGTAATATCCATGATAAACAAATGTATCGGGTTCATTTCCTGTATTTGGAAGTTTTTCTATTTTACCTTCCACCGTTAATGTTACTTCTCGCTCGCCATTCGTATTTGAAATCATCTGAATCGGATAGATTTCGATTTCTATGGCTGGGTTGAATTTGTCACTATCCCTAATTATTTCAAATTTCTGAACAGTTAACGGTGGATAGGTAATTTCAATTGTAGCTTGTGATCCTATTCCATTTAATCTATTACCAGAACCATCTAAACCATATAAATTGAATAAAATTGACGAAGCTCCATAAAATTGAGATAAATCTACTTGGTGATTATCCGTAGCCAACACCTCTGTATAAGCATCACTTTCCCAATCCAAATCCAATGCTGTGGCTGTTAATTGCACTTTTGAAATATCGAATACCTGCCAAAAGAGATTCGCAATTAATGGATGTCCTGGATTTGAAATTAAGGAAGCATTTTCTGGATGAAAATAAGGAATTCCTCTAACTGGTGGGTTCGACTTATTAATTGGTGCTAGAAATGTGAAATCATTATATAGACTAGTATCATCATAAGGAAATCCGGTAACCTGCACATACATTTGTGTAGCTCCATTGATGATCGGAGCAATATCACTAAACTGGAAGGTCGCATTGGCCTGATCTTCAGTGCCGATTATATCTGAATCTTCTTTTGGACTAAGTGTCCAGATGGGCGCATTATCAATACTACTACGATTGGTTCCCCATTCTGAAGAAGTGTCTTTTCTGGCTACCGAAATCATATTTGTATCTAGCGTTTTTAAAGTGGTAAGTGCGCCACTTCCAGCTCCCCAAATGAAGGATATATACACTTGTGGATTGGCACTTGCTGGCCATTTAGTGCCCTTAAAAATGGGACGATCAGCAACTTTATTCTTAAAATTAAGGGTAAGCTGATTTAGTAATGGTGGATCATTGACAAAGATGGTTCCTCCATTATTCAGAGTGACTCCAAGTACATCTGCTAAGTCCGCAGGAGGAGTAATAACTACACTATTCAGAACTAATGGTACAGAGAGCGTGTCTCCATCTAATACATCATCTGAATCAGCAGTGAAATTTCCAGTAGTTGGATCACTTCCTGAAACACTGTTTACATTCTCAAGCTTAAAACTGAGTTGACTTCCATTGGGCCAAGTGCCAGTGGTGGCACTGCGGATCGTAAAGTAGTTTTGAGCGGGATCATTATCTCCAGGTTGATCGCCTATTTTCCATTCCGCTGGTACATCTTTAATATCATCCATTGACCAATCAATAAAACTTGGGACATTGAATACGATGGACGTATCATCTTTTGT
>CAYTVR010000404.1:0-5444 GCA_964441245.1 uncultured Saprospiraceae bacterium
AGTAACCGCATTCATCCCCGAGGATGTACCAACTGGAGTATACAAGATTACGGCCGATATTAATAATAAAGATTTTACATCTATCGATGGTGTGGATATGGAAATCGAGATTAAGAACAGACCTGTTATTCTTGATATGAGCACAACAACCATGAATGATGGTGAAACAATTACCATCAGTGGTTTACATTTACTGAACCCAACAAGTATTAGTCAAAATGATCCTATGGTTTGGATTATGAAAAGCGGTTACACCAATAATGTTTCTGAAATTACAGTTGATCCAGACGGAACAAGTGCGACTATTATTATTGACGAAGGAATCCCAGCAGGAGAATATGATTTGTTGCTGACCACAGATGAATGGAGTAACAAAATAGTGATTACTATTCTTTAAAAAATACTTAAAAGCCCTAAACTAATGGTAAAGTAGTTTAGGGCTTTTAAGTATTTTCCTTCCAGCTTTACTTTGACAATCAAATAAGGTTGATTGAAGAAAATACCCAACAAGAACATTTAGCTTCGACAGTTGACGACGATCAATCAATCACTACCATTTTCTGATCCAAAGAAAATCCCGTAAAAATTCCAATACCTCCTTTGATATTCGACCGGATGGCCTCTGGTTGAACAAATGGATTGCCATTGGAATTAATCGCAGTTTCTATAGATTCCAAGTAATTGTAGTAAGCTTCATTGATATGATAAATACCCGCAATCAAGGTGTCACCAGATTCATATTCAAAACCTGAACCAAAGACTAACTCACTATCTTCGCCAATAAAATCATCATTGGTCGCAAAATCTTGTTCTAAAAATCCATCAATAATATTTTCACCTAAGTGTAAAGTTCTTCGATAGAAATTACTCGCAGGAGGATCAGCCACTCTTGTCAACAAAGAAAATTGATCATCAATTTCTCGATCTAGTAATTCCAATTCTTTGATAGGAATCGTATCCAAAATCAAGGTTTGTGCAGTCAGTTGTTCGCCATTTCGATCAGTGATTTTCAATTCATAAACTTCATTAAACGCCATTGGCGATATATTCAAACTATAATTATAAACCGACGAAGTCTCTTGATCTAGAATTAACCCATTCTCTAAAGTATGTGAGATACCATTGTGTTTAATGACTACGGTAGCGTCATCGACAAGTGGTAAGGCTGGTGGCTCAAAATAGGCTGAACTTTCCGTTAATAATAATCGATAAGGTTGGCCAACTTGTAGATAGCATTCTACTACTAATTGTGGCTCATAAGCAGGTAAGTCTACCGTGATTTCTTTTTCCAAATCACAAGACAAGATTCCTAACAAACCTGTGAAGAGGAATAATTTGAGGAGATAATTCATTTCTTGAGACATAATGCTTAGATTAAAATTTGAAATTAAAAGTCACCGAAGGTAAAATAGGAAATAAAGAAACTTGTTTAGCTTGAAAGCCTAAAGGAATTCCATTTTCATCGAAGCCCGCTGTATCGATGACTAAGAAAAAAGCATTCCTCCGATCATAAGTATTATAAGCACTGAAGGTCAAATCCGCTTCTCCCCATTTAGGAAATAAATGCCAGACAAGACCAAGATCCATCCGATGATATGCCGCCAAACGATAGGTATTTCTTTCTGGATAAATAGGCACCACAAATTCCGTATCCGAACCTGGAATATTTTGCAAACTAAAACGACCATTCGGTAGCGTAGTAGGTGCTCCTGTGGTATATACCCAAGTTCCGGTCAAGCTCCATCTTTTGTTGATTTCCCAAATGGCTACAATAGAAATATCATGTCGAGTATCATATCTGGGTGAAAATGTTTTTCCTTCATTGATTTCTTTAAATTGACGTTTGGCCCAAGACAAGGTATAACCAATCCATCCGGTCAATTTACCCGATTTTTTTTCAATATACCACTCATTGCCATAGCTCCAACCTTTTCCAAAAACAAACTCTTCTTCTAAGTTATCATTGATGAAAAGTTCTGCTCCATCTCGAAAGTCAACTTGATTACTGCTCCATTTATAATAGGTTTCACTCGATAACAAATATTTCCCGCCAAGGGAATAACTTAAACCAAATGCGACTTGATTAGAACGTTGTGGAGCAACTGCTTTACTGGTCGGATACCAAAGATCTGTTGGAAGAGACACCGCCGAATTGGCTACCAAGTGTACATATTGCGCCATATGCGTGTAGCTTGCTTTCACAGAAAAAGGATCACTAATACTGTATTTTACAGAAAACCGAGGCTCAATAGCGGTGTATAATTTTTGGTTATAAAAACCAGAAAAACGAATCCCTCCGTTTAACTTTAATTTTCGATTAATTTCAAAATCATCAGAAATATAAGCTGCAAATTCATGTCCTGTAAAATCTTGCCCCGCTTCAAAACTAAACGTACCTTCCGTATCTCCTCCTTCTAGTCTTCCTAATTCAAAATCATGAAAAATATAATTGACCCCGAATCGAATGTTATGATGATTATCAGGGGTATAAAAGAAATCAGATTTCAAATTATAATCTCGAATTCCTGAAGTCAAACTAAAGGTGGCAATATCTGCAAAACTATTTTTGAGCGAATAATTGTAATCTGAAATAGTTGCCGTAGTATTGGAAAATATTTTAGGGGAGTAGATATGATTCCATCTAAGACTGGCCGCAGTATTTCCCCAATTAAATCGAAAATCAAAACTTTCATCGCGAAAGCGAAAAAAATCACGACCAAAATAAGCACTGACAAATAGTTTATCTTTTTTACTCAAATCAAAATTGACTTTTCCATTCAGATCATGAAAAGAATAATCAGGAATCGGATTATAATCTTCCTCCTCCTCCTTGGATTTATTGATCGCTTTGGTAAAAACATCCACATAAGTTCGACGACCAGAAACGATGAAGGAACTTTTGTCTTTTTGAATCGGCCCTTCCAAAGTTAAGCGAGATGAAATCAAACCAAGACCTCCAGCACCAGAAAATTTCTTTCGATTTCCATCCTTTAATCGAACATCAATAACCGATGATAAGCGTCCACCATATTGCGCTGGAAATCCACCTTTATACAATTGTACATCTTTAACAATGTCAGAATTGAACGTACTAAAAAAACCAAAAAGATGGGAAGGATTATAAAGCGTTGCCTCATCCAAAATAAATAAATTCTGATCTGGACTTCCACCTCTGACGACGATTCCAGAAGTTCCTTCACCATTATTTTTGACACCAGGCTTCAATTGCATCGTCTTTATGATATCTACTTCTCCAAAAAGTGCAGGTAATAACTTAGCTTCCCGAATCGTAATTTTCTCCAAACTCATTTGTGTAGAATTGAGGATTTCCTTGTTCGATTCTGAGGAAACCACCACTTCTTGTAACTCTTTCCCAGCACTCAGATTGATGTCAAAAACAGTGTCCCGATCAATTTTTATACTTTTTCGAAATTCAGTATAACCGAGATAAGAATAGACAAGATTGATTTCTTGCGAAGGTACTTTTATCGAGTAAAAACCATATTCATTGCTAATAGCACCTCCTTCTGTTTCAGCGCAAAAAATAGTGGCTGAACTCAAAGTTTCTCCAGTCTCGGCATCTCGAATATATCCACTAACCGTAAAAATGATTTGAGCTGATAAATCACCTGAAAAAAGAAGGAGTAAAAGAAAAATGAAGAGTTGCTTTATCATAAATGAAGTTTTAATCAATAGCTTGGTTAAAAATTAAGACCAGATCTATTTAAAAGGCACATAATCGGAAAATAAAACGTAAAATTTAAAGGAAGCTGGATACAAAATCCTTGAATTATTTAAAAATATTTAGACCTTTGAGGCTTTCTGCTCAATGGGATACATAACTATGAGCCAATTAAAATGGCAACAATCGAATATTCTAGCCGTTTAGTAGAAAAAACATTGAATTACATAAATTAGATAAGAAATTGATGAAAGAAAAGAAAGTCAGTGAATCCAAGACCATCATGACCGAAATGATCATGCCCAATGATACTAATCCTTTGGGCAATTTAATGGGCGGTAATTTGATGCGATGGATGGATATCATCGGAGGGATTTGTGCCGGAAAACATTGTGAAGCACATGTCGTAACCGCTTCGGTTGGTAATGTATCTTTTCAGCAGGCCATAAAATCTGGAGATATTATTACTTTGGATGCGACGGTTACCCGAGCATTCACCACTTCAGTGGAAGTATATGTTCAAGTGTATGCAGCGGATATCAAAGGTGGCAACAATAGAAGATGCAATGATGCTTACTTTACATTCGTAGCGATCGAAGATGATACGCGCAAACCCAAGAAAGTGCCATCAGTTGTTCCTTTGACACGAGAAGAACAAGAACTATATGAAGGAGCGATACGCCGAAGAGAAATTCGCTTGATCCAAGGAGGTCGTCTAAAGCCAGAAGATGCTAAAGAAGTGAAAAGTTATTTTTTAGAAAGCTAGCAGGTTTTAGTTATTGCTTGCTCGTTCTTAGTCCTTGATCGCTGGCTATAAAATACCTCTGAATTTTGAATAATGATTTTAAAAACACCTTTTTAGACTAAAAAATAAGACTATGAATAATTCTCTTTTGATCCGTTTCATAATTGTTTTAGCCCTCTATTTTGGTTTGGTCTATTTTGGTGGAAACATTGGTAGAACTATTCTATATCCAGTCACCTTGTTGGTTACTTTTTTACATGAGTTTGGACACGCACTTGGCGCATTGCTTACAGGCGGAGAAGTCGTTGCCTTACAAATCAATGCCGATGGGAGTGGTTTTACAAAAACGCGAGGAGGCTCTTTAGGCATCATTCTGATGGGCGGATATTTAGGAAGTGCCATTCTAGGAAATCTATTGTTTTACATCGGTGCTCGCGGGCGAAAAGTAGCCAAAATTACCATTTATGTGCTCGCAGCTTTTATGGTTATTGTTGGTTTCATTTGGTTCAATTCTTTATACACCACAGGATTTCTCTTGGCTTTTGCTGCGGTTCTTTACCTTATTGCCAAACAAACTGATTTTGATCGGGAAGTATTGATGTTTTTAGGATTAGCCAGTATCATTTACATCATCCAAGATTTCAATGTCGGCCCAAGATCTGATTTAGAAAAATACGCAGAACTTCTTGTTTTTATTCCTTCTCATGTTTGGATGTATATTTGGTTGTTCATCTCCTTAGCCTTAACCGCTATTAACCTTCGCATGGTTTTAAAACTTGGAACAAGAGAAGAGATAGAAATGTAAAAATCGTTTTAGTCTCTAATGTCAAATTTTTAGAATGCTTTTGAAGGGAGATATTGAAGACTTAATTTTAGTTATTGGTTGCTGGTTTTTAGTTGCCTCTCATTCTGGATACTTAGTGAAGCTAAAGTCTAATAACAAACAACTAAATAATCAGGGCGTATCCTCTCCTAAAGTCGAGGTCGGGCTATCCGGCACTCTCCCCGACCTACGGT
>CAYTVR010000405.1:0-5408 GCA_964441245.1 uncultured Saprospiraceae bacterium
AGAACCATAAATTATTGATTTTCAATCTAAAATAAATTTTAAACAAACTCTTAAAATACGATTTCAAGTCCTCAAAATCGATAATTAAAATCGGAAAAGCCATCTCACTATCAGTGAGATGGCTTTTTTATAAATAATTAGGCCTGATAATAAGCTAATTTTTAGTGTTTCAAATCTTAAGAGTACATTAACTTTTTCTTAACTATTTAGAAGTTATCTAAATAAACTACTGTTAGTAAAATATATTGGTATTAATGCTTTCTAATTGTATTTTTGCGCTGACAAAACAATGACATTTGTTTTTAATTATAATAAAAGCATTTTCAAATGATTTTTAAGCCATCAATTCTGAGACATTTTATACTTCTTTTTTGTACCACTTTGTCTCTCTCTCTATTTGCTCAACCCAATCTTGATGAAGGGAAAGCGCTCTTCAAAGGCAACTGTGCATCTTGTCATAATAAAAATATGAAAGATGACTTGACTGGACCTGCCTTGGGTGGTGTTCAGGAAAGATGGGAAAATGAGGAAACATTATATGCCTGGATTCGAAACTCTGCAGCAGTCATCGAATCTGGTGATCCATACGCGAATGCCATTTATAATAAATGGAATAAAACAGCGATGAATGCCTTTCCTAATTTGACCGATGATCAAATCGCTTCTCTTCTTGGATACATTGATGGTGTTTATACAGGTACTTATGGTCCACAACCAGTGGCTACTGTTGCAGGTTCTGAAGGTGGTGTTTCAAAAGATAAAGGTTCTAACACCGCTTTATTTGCTACCTTATTTTTAATCCTTGGGATTTTAGCAGTTGCACTAACGCGGATTATTTCCAACCTAAATCGGATGGCAGATATCCGCGAAGGAAAAACACCAACCGCAAGCACTTCTTTATTGGAAACATTGACTTCAAAGGGAATTGTGGGTTTTATCATTTTTACTTTAGTAATACTAGGTGGCTACACTACAGTTAATAATGCGATCAATTTAGGTCGTCAACAAGGATACGCTCCAGAGCAACCCATCAAATTTTCACACGCAACTCATGCAGGTTTACAAAAAATTGATTGTCAGTATTGTCATGACGGTGCACGAAGATCTAAGCACTCGGTGATTCCTGCTGCCAATACTTGTATGAATTGTCATAAAGCAGTTAAGAAAGGTAGCCAATATGGTACTGCTGAATTAACTAAAATATATGCTTCTATCGGTTTTGATCCTAGCACAGATACTTACGTAAAAGATTACGAAAATATGGATGAAGCTGCGATTAAAGAACTGTATACTAAGTGGATAAAAGATAGTTATTTAAAAGACAATTCAGGGACACCAGAATATGTAGATCGAGAAGCTAAATTACAAGAAGATGCTACAGAAACTGCTGAAAACCAGTTCGCTGCGATCAAAGCATCACTGACCAATGATTCAAAACCGCAGATTCCTGGAGCTATAGAATGGATTCGTTTACACAACCTTCCTGATCATGTTTATTTCAATCACGCACAGCACGTAACTGTTGGAAAAGTTGAATGTCAACAATGTCATGGCCCAGTAGAAAAAATGGAAGTGGTTCAGCAATACGCTCCGCTATCAATGGGTTGGTGTATTAACTGTCACCGTCAAACAGAAGTACAGTTTGCAGGCAATGAATATTATGATAGCTATGAAACGTATCATAAAGAATTGAAAGGTGGAAAAAGAGAAAAAGTGACCGTTGAAGATATTGGTGGTTTGGAATGTCAGAAGTGTCACTATTAGGAAGAGATCACCTTTTAAGAATTTTAATTTAGAGTTAACTAAAGAAGGGATTGATTCCCTCCATCTTTATAAATATTATTGATTCAGTCTTAATATAACATGAAGCAACAAAAGCAAGGTCTTTGGATCGGCGTAAGCGACAAAAATAATGATCCTGAAATTATCGAACAGGCAAAACAAGAATTTGTAGAATTGCCTATTATCGATTCTCTTTCCAATGAAAAATCCATGGAGGTTGGTGCCAATCGCCGAGACTTCTTAAAATATTTAGGTTTTGGACTTGGAGCAGCTACATTGGCAGCCAGTTGTGAAATTCCTGTAAAAAGAGCGATTCCATATGTGACTAAACCAGATGCTATCGTTCCTGGTGTAGCAACGTATTATGCATCAAGTTTCGTTCAAGGTGGCGATTACTGTTCTATTTTGGTGAAAACCAGAGAAGGACGTCCAATCAAAATTGAAGGAAATGTATTATCTCCAATCACTAAAGGTGGAACAAGTGCTAGAGCTCAAGCAAGTGTTTTGAGTTTGTATGATGTTAATCGTATTCAATATGGTGGACAAATGGTCGATGGGAAAGCACAAAAAATGTCTTGGGCTGATTTGGACAAAGCGATCTCTTCAAAATTGAGTAGTGGTTCTCAAATCAGAATCGTTACTAATACTATTTTAAGTCCTACGACTAAAAAAGTATTCCGTGAATTTCAAGCGAAATTTCCTAATACTAAGGTAGTAACTTATGATCCAATTTCTAGTTCTGCGATCTTAGAAGCCAATCAACAAAGTTTTGGACAAAAAGTAATTCCTAATTACCGTTTTGACAAAGCAGACATGATTGTCAGTTTTGGTGCAGACTTTTTAGGAACTTGGATTTCTCCAGTGGAGTATGCAGCTCAGTATACCTCTGGTAGAAAGGTAAATGGTACTAAAAGTGCAAAAATGTCCCGCCACATCCAAGTGGAAAGTGGTATGTCCATGACTGGATCGAATGCAGATAACCGGATCATGATCAAACCATCTGAAATGGGGGCAGCAATTGCTACCTTATATAATGGTGTTGCTCAACAAGCAAGAGGGGCCATGGTATCGGCTCCAAAAATCAATACCAAAGCAACAACTGCTTTAGCAAAATTAGCAGCTGATTTGTTTGCTGCTAAAGGAAAAGTATTGGTGGTTTCTGCTTCTAATAACGTTGGAGAACAAATCTTGGTCAATAAGATCAATGAGATGTTGGGAAGTATGGGAACGACCGTTGATTTCGCGGAAGCTTCTATGCAACGTCAAGGAATTGACGGCGAGATTCAAGGTTTAATCGGCGAAATGCAAGGTGGAAGTGTGGATGCAGTATTCTTAATGGAAGATGCGAATCCTGCTTACGATTTATACAACTCAGATCAATTTGTTGCTGCTTTCGCAAAAGTAAAAACAAAAGTTTCTTTGTCTGCTTTCCCTAACGAAACGATGGTACTTTGTGACTATGTTGCACCGACTAACCATTTCTTAGAATCTTGGGGTGATGCAGAAGCAAAGAGAGGTCATTACAGTTTAATCCAACCAACAATCTCTCCATTATTTGAGACTCGTCAAGCTGAAGAATCCTTGTTAACGTGGGCTGGAAGTAGCAACTTAAAAGCAGATGCAGACCAACCGTATTATGAGTATTTAAAAGAACATTGGAACGAAGCTTTATTTGCTGCAGCTGGTAGCTACGCATCTTTCCAATCTTTCTGGGACAATGCAGTACATGATGGTGTACTTCACATTCCTCAAGCAGCATTGACTGTTGGAGCTTGTGCTGCTACTGCAAATGCTGCCATTGCACAAATCACGAAGCCTTCTAATTCTGAATTAGAAGTAGCTTTCTACGAAACAGTCAACATCGGTGCAGGTCAATATGCTAATAATCCTTGGTTACAAGAAATGCCAGATCCAGTTACCAGATGTACTTGGGGGAATTACTTAGGTGTACCAGTAAAATTTGATGGAGTTCGAACTTTCGTTGGTTATAAAAATATTGGAACTGATCTAGGAAAAGGATATGCAGATATTGTAGAATTAGGAGGAAAAGGAAAAGCGGTAAAAATCACTGCCTTCCCCCAATTTGGTCAAACAGAAGGAACGGTTTCTACAGCTTTAGGATACGGACGACAAATAGTTGGAGATGCAGGAAGAGATATTGGACAAAATGTGTATCCAATGTTATCCGCAGATCAAAATGGGAATACCATGTATTATGCTGCAGATGCTGCAGTTTCTGATATCCTTGGACCTGATTATGAATTCCCATGTGTTCAGTACCACCATACTTTAGGGGTCACAGCACAAGATAAAAAAACAGGGAAAGAGATTTATGCGGATGAAGCAGCAACTGTTGCGGTAACTTTTGGATTGTTCGATCAAGGATTTCAAGGAGCATTGACCGATCGTTCTGTGATTTATCATGCGCATGTCGATGAAGTAAAAGAATTCGTTCATGAGTTAAAAGAAAAACGAGCGGAAGCAGATCACTTAAATAGTGAAGGTTTATATCCTGGTCATGATTACAATTATGAAAGTGGTCACCACTGGGGAATGTATGTTGATTTGAATGCCTGTACAGGATGTGCTGCGTGTGTAGTTTCTTGTATGGCAGAAAACAATGTACCAGTAGTTGGTAAAACAGAAGTTTCTCGTCATCATGAAATGACCTGGTTAAGAATCGATAGATATTTTTATGGAGATGCAGATTCTCCAAACGTTGTTTATCAACCAATGATGTGTCAACATTGTGATAATGCTCCTTGTGAGAATGTTTGTCCTGTTGCTGCAACTAATCATAGTTCTGAAGGTTTGAACCAAATGGCTTATAACCGTTGTGTAGGAACAAGATACTGTGCGAATAACTGTCCTTATAAAGTAAGACGATTCAACTGGTTAGATTATACTACTGCGGATATTTTCCCAGCTAACCAATACAATATCAATGATGAGGAAGTACCATTTGGTGCAGATAATTTAACCAGAATGGTCTTGAACCCAGATGTTACGGTAAGATCAAGAGGAGTAATTGAAAAGTGTAGTTTCTGTGTACAAAGAATTCAAGAAGGTAAATTAACGGCAAAACGAGAGCAACGAACCTTGAGAGATGCAGATATTAAAACTGCTTGCCAAACGGCTTGTCCAACTGGAGCCATTGTATTTGGTGACTTGAATAACAAACGAGGAAGTTTAGCAGGGAAAGTGGATAACGATTTAGCGTTTAAAGTACTGGAAGAAATCAATGTTCAACCTTCTGTTACGTATAGTGCAAGAATCAACAACCGCGATGCAAAATTAGACGTATAAAAATTTAACTCTAGAATAGAATATTATAGATGCCAGTTTATCTGGTGGACCTTTACAAATATTAAATTATGAGCGCAATAGTTTCTCCAATAAGAGAACCATTAATTAGAGGAAATAAAACGTATCATCAGATTACGGAAGATTTGATTGGACCTACGGAAAAGGCACCCAACGCAGCTTGGATTGCAGCTTTTATGTTGTCTGTCGCATTCCTTTCTTTTGGTGTGTTTTGTATCGCCTGGACTGTCTGGAACGGTATCGGGACTTGGAACCTAAATAGAACCATTGGTTGGGGTTGGGATATTACCAACTTCGTTTGG
>CAYTVR010000406.1:0-5399 GCA_964441245.1 uncultured Saprospiraceae bacterium
CGCTCTAAAAGGGGTGTAGAAAACAGTAGCAGGTGTAGAAGGAATGCCATATTGGGCATGCTGTTCTGGCGTATGAGTATAGATTATTTTAGGTCGTCCTTCTTTTCCTCTCCAAAACTTTTCATTTCTTTCTACGGCTTTCGCCAAATATTTCGATAAGCTATCTCTAATATTTTCTGGCGTATCAATACTTACGTAAACATCTTGTTGACCTGCCTGCATGGCAGCTTGAAATAATTCAAACTGACTTGAATACTGAACACTTAAACAACGAATACCTTTAGGAAAAGCAATATAAGCCAGTATTGGAACCAACAAGAACACTAAAGCAATCCATCCTATAATTTTAAGCTTTCGCAAAATAAACTAAGGTTTTCAATGAACAATGAGCACTTGGCATGTGGTGAAAAATTAAAGGCCTTCCGATCCTTTAAAAGCCTATTATACCGATGTAATATTTGACGAAAGTCATATGGCCTCGAAACTGATCATTGCTCATTGCTCATTGTTCATTGATCATTGATCATTGATCATTGCTCACTGCTCACTGCACCCCTTTCTCCCCATAGCTCTCCCATCCTTCATATTGTGATCGAATAGCTTTGAATCGACTTCTAAACCGCTGATGACGACGATATGGAAAAACATCTACTACAATACCTTTATGCTGCAAGGCTTGCATGCGCTTCCAAAGTTTGACGTCAAAAATATCTTCATGGAGTTCATCAAACATAGCACGCACTTCCCGTCGTCCTATTAAAAACCGCCGAAACTCTTCTGGAAATATATCATTCTCTCCGACCGAATACCAAGGGGTAGCACTCATCTCCTCTTCCTCTGTTCTAGCATCGGGTATGATCCTAAAATTACAATCTGTTACAAAACAGATTTCATCATAATCATAAAAGACAACCCGCTTCATTTTGGTTACTCCAAAATTTTTCAACAACATATCACCGGGAAAAATATTAGCCGCTGCCAATTGTTTAATCGCATTTCCATATTCACCCACGACTTCTCTAGCTTCGTTTTCAGAACAATCATCCAAGTACATGTTGAGTGGAATCATTTTCTTTTCGGTGTAGAGATGTTTGATTTTTACGATGTCTTCCGTTATTTCAATCAGCGAAGGAACTACCTTTTGTAATTCGTCCAGCAACTCTTGCGAAAATCGACTTCGATCAAATACAAAATTTTCAAACTCATGCGTATCAGACATTCGCCCTACTCTATCATGTCTTCGCACTAAGGCATACATGTCTTTAAAATTTTGTCGAGTCGTTTTCTTTGGCGCATCAAATTTATCTTTGATCAATTTAAAAACAACATCATAAGACGGTAAAGTAAACACAGACATGACCATCCCTTTTATACCAGGAGCGATGATAAATTGATCATCTGAATGGTCGAGGTGTTTGAGAAACTCTCGATAAAGTTCTGTTTTGCCATGCTTTTCAAATCCAATAGAATTATAGATTTCACTGATTTTTTTACGAGGCATGATAGAACTCAAAAACTCGACATACTCAGAAGGAATCTCAATATCTACCAAAAAATAGGATCGATAATAACTAAAGATAACGCCTATATCTTCATATTCTGTCAATAAGGTATCGACATAAATACCATCATCTCCATTATGCAAGATGGGTAATACAAAAGGTAAGATTTTATTCTCGATATGAGCTCTTCCGATTAGGTAAGCACATTTGTTTCGATAAAAAACAGAGCGAAGCATTTCTACGCGAGTATGTTTATCAACTTTATATTTACTTAAAAAATCCTTTTCTATGGCTTGCACCAAATAATCCAGATCACGCTCTTTATTTTCATAGGCTACATCAAACTTATAGGCTTTGAGAATAGCTTCAATCAGTTCTTTTGCAGTTTGATTACTTGCAAAAGTTTTGAATATTGGACGAAGAGAACTAAATTCATTTTCTTCATGTGTTGGCATTACAAACATCATCTCTCTATCTACGCTCAAACCTCTATGGTAATGCCGATAAACAGAATTATAGAAGGTTTCTGCCAGATCGCGCGCATTGAAATTAAATACATCTTCGGCATACATCTTTTTAATCTTTTTCCACAATTCTCTTTGTTCTTCGTCTCCTAGCATTTGCCTTACTTCTAGGGTGGTGTCTCCAACCATTTTGCGATAAAGTGTCAATCGCTCTTTCGCATCACTTTGTATACCATGCCAATCTTTGGATTCAAATCTAATCTTGGCTCTCTTTGTAATGCCTTTAAATTGATGAAGGAAGGTGATAAATTCACCTAGAATAAAATGAGCAATATTGTAAGGAAGTAGTTTATTCATACTTAAAAAATTGGAGGCTTTATTATTATGGTAAGCTTTACAAAAATAGTTTTTCTCCTTTAACTTATGAAGATATTTAAAACATTTGACGAACCTGTGCCGACTTTACGTCGGTAAGTCCAAAAAATACTTTGGCATGAATTAAAAGTATGTTTAAATTTTAACCCTCTGGAAACCAATATTTTGAGAGCCTCGCATCCAATTTTGCTCCGCACAGCGTTCATTTTGCTTGTAAAATACTTATGAACAAAATCTAAAACGCTTGATTTTCAGTTCTTTAAAATTTTTATTCTCCCTAAAATATTGTTCTAGAAAATAACATAACATGGCAAAATTTTTGTCCAATGTTTCGTAACCACTTCCTTAATCTATCCATAAAATTAAATTCTCAGAAAATCTATGAGATCGAACCAGTCAATTCTACTCGCAACTCTACTTTTTTTCTTTCCTTTTGTAATGCATAGCCAAGTAACCTCTGAAAAAGATGGGGATTGGCATAGTACAGAGACTTGGAAAGACGGAATAATTCCTTCAGCCAATGATGATGTAATTATTAGGGGGCATGATATTAGTATTTCTACGGGTAATGTTACCATTAAAAATTTGACCCTTGATAATCTTTTCGCAGACGGAACCGCTCAAATCAAAGTGTCTCAAGAAAGTACACTAGACATTACAGAAGACTTTATTGTACATGCGTACAATGAGATGGGGAACGTTGGAATCGCAGCTGAATCTACAGGGAAAATTGTCGTAGCTGGCAATATGGACGTCACTAGAAATATTGAAAACATGACAGGATCCTCTCTCACAATTGAACTGATTGGTAGTAGCCAGTTAATCGTAGCAGGTGATTTCAATTTCAGTTACGGAAATAGTGGAACCAATGAAGGAAGTCCTGAAATATCATTAAATGATCAAGCTGTAATGGAGGTTATGGGAAATACCAATTTGTCCATTTTGGGTGGTAATAAATTTAATATCTCTTTAGAAAAGGATGCTAAATTAGCCTTCTCTTCAAACGGCATAACTCAAATTAAGGCGATGGGAGGAAAGGATTTTTTAATTGGTCTTAATAATAACTCACAGATAGACTTTAATGGCCCAACTGTGATGACCAATGAAAATGCAACGAGCTTTTTAAGGCTCCTTCAATTTGGAGAAACAAGTAAATTGTTCTTTCATCAAGATGTCGTATTTGGTTCTAAAAATGGTAAAATGGCTGCCATAGAATTGACAGGTTTAAATGCAGAATTAAATTTTAAAGGTGATTTGGCGATGACTTCAGATACCGATGAAAGCCTAGTTATTGATGTTAAAGAAAATTCTAAAATTTACTTTGGAGGAGATATAGAACGACCCACTAAATTTGGAACCATCAAAATGGGTGAAAATGCAAGCTTCATCTATAATGGTAGCCAACCGCAAGTAATAGCTTGTAATAAATTACCTGATAGTGGCAATGATCAATTCTTTTTCGCCAATGTAATTTTTGCCAATACCTCGGGGGAACCCATGGCCATGGAAGGTGATATTGAAGTAATTTCAGGTTTGGCACTTGATAAAGGTATCATAGCCACTACGGATAGTAAAACGATCATCGTATTGGACAACGCCTCCATTACAGGTGGTAGTGAAGATTCATACGTTGATGGCCCAATAATCAAAAAAGGAAAACATAGTGAAGACTTCACCTTCCCTGTTGGTAATGAAGGAAAATATGCACCATTAACCATCACCGCATCAGCATCCACGGGATCTGAATACAAAGCAAGATTTATGTCTTGCCCACCTCCATTTGGAAATAGTATCAGCGCGAACATTGAAAGTGTTGCCACTGATCAATATTGGGAATTGGAACGGACGCAAGGAAGTGATGATGTCAATGTAACCCTAAACTGGAACGATGCTTCATCCCTTGGCAATGTCGATGCTGATTCAGTCGTAGTCGCCATGTACTCCGAAACGGAAGAGGAATGGATAAGTATAGGAAGATCAGCACTAACTGGAGGAATCGGCGTAGGTGAAAGTGGTTCAGTTTCGAATTTGATATCCTGCCCTCCACCATTTGGAAATTCCAAATTTACGGTTGCCGCAGTTAAATCGGAATTGGTTTCTTCAACCACTTTTGTAGAAGAAAATAATTTTGCCGTCTTCCCAAACCCTGTTGGCTCCACGCTTAACTTACAATCAGAAAATCTTTATTCAGATGGTCATATCAAATTGTATCACCAAAATGGAAGCCTACTCTATATGGGCGCTTTCAATTTTAACATGGGTACCTTACAATTGGATACGCAAGAATTAAAGATGGATCAAGCTGGTGTATACTTCATGCAATTAGATTATGATGAAGGATCAGAAGTCCTTAAGCTCATCAAAAAATAAATTTCATATTTTCGTTCTTATAAAAAAAATAGAGCTGTTCAATTGGAGCAGCTCTATTTTTTTTTAGCCTTACCGACGTAAAGTCGGCACAGGTTCGGCAAATAACATATGCATAAAACCAAACAGGTGCTCTACCTGCGCAAAAAACTTTTCTATATCCTTTTCCAAAATCTTAAAGCTACTTTCCATCCCAAGCTATCATAGGTAATCAGATACTTCCTTTCTTAGTACTATAGCATTTAGCCAAATGCATGGATCAAACGATTCAAATCATGCACCTACCCTTCCCCAAAAAACGTAGCCAAACAAAAAAATTTAAAAAAAATCAAGCCTTTACTTGCTTTTTAAACTAAGTAGCTCTAATTTTGAATTATACTTACTTAGTTTAATTTACAAACTAAGGCATTAACACCAAAAACCCAGCCCCAAAAGAGGGCGCATTTTAATTTTTACTTTCATTTTAATTTTCATTAATTATGGGATATGCAAGATGGTCTGGAATGACCTATAAAAACATTCGCAACAACTACCACGGCAAGTCACGTGATGATATTTTCACTTCTAACAAAAAGGGACGTATGGATCCTTCCATGAATCCCTATGGCCTCAATTTTAGAGAAAGTCGAGATTCTGGCAACCATCCTAACTCCTTGGCTATCAGTGTCAATTTAGATGTAACAGGCTCAAT
>CAYTVR010000407.1:0-5397 GCA_964441245.1 uncultured Saprospiraceae bacterium
CCAGGGGTGTATTCATTAATAAGTTCGTGGCTCAATTGGATACTGCCATTGGTAATATTGGCAATCGTTGCTCTTTCGAACAGGCCAACGTTTTGTAGATTGGTAACAGTCCCAAAATTATCATTGTCCGTTTCTCTAAGCTCTCCTCCGCGCATTTGGATAATGATGAGGTCTTCGCTTTCGCTAAATCCTTGGGTCGAATTGACAAATAAAGTCGCACTGCAATATTCAATATCGTTGACCTCCGCATATTGATTAATGACGCCAGAAATATCTTGACCATTAGTAATGAATGGAAGAAGAAAGAATAGAAGGAGGATAGAATAGAGGTATTTCATATAGGAAAACAGTTATTGGGACTTACCGATGAAAAGTCGGCACAGGTTCGTCAAATGTAAAATTTTAAGCAAGAAAACAGGCGTATTTAATAGAGATAAAATGTCATCAATTAGCCTTAGTAAGTGTAAAGAAATAATTAGCTCTTAACTTAGGCATGGTAAAGGTGTAGTGGTGAGTCATTAACATCGATATACGGGAAAGTACAAAATTACAAAAGCTAACAATAGAATATGTTAAAATACAATTTAAAAAAGTTGAATTAGGTAAAAGGTCGGGGTGGCGAGAATAAAGTGATTACTTGATGAGGGTGAAAATGCATGCGTAGTAATTTTATGTTTAAGTTGTTGATTATCAGTTTTTTGTTGGAGTTGAATGTTAAGTTTTTTTAGATGTCCGCATAAATTTTTGGATTGTTCAACGCAGTTTGTATTTTTATCAGCTATAGAATGATTAACACTATTGTTTTCGATTTCCCAATCTGAACAGTCCAACAATCACATTTTAGTCTAGGCAATTGATTTTTTTGGAAATTCCACATTCCATCCTTTACCCCTTTGACCACTTATACATTTAATAATGAAAGTAACGCACCGACAATTTAATGATATTCAATCGCTGGCTGAACGGATTCAAAAGAATCAACATGTAGAAGGAGATTTAGAAAATTTTTCTCGCTTTTCCATCGACCTAAAAAAATACTTGCGCAAAAATTGCAAAGATAAAATGGTCTTAGACCGCCTCAAGCAAAT
This sequence comes from uncultured Saprospiraceae bacterium, assembly GCA_964441245.1. Classification (GTDB taxonomy): domain Bacteria; phylum Bacteroidota; class Bacteroidia; order Chitinophagales; family Saprospiraceae; genus JALZUU01. The sequence goes on from CAYTVR010000407.1 coordinate 1,089, forward strand.
ACCTGATATTGCGTACCAAGAATTCCAACCTTCTCTATTCCAATACCTTCGACTTAATGGCCTTTCCCAAATGTGGCAACAACGTGGCAAACGAAAAGAAATATTAGATAAGGTCTGTGAAACCGCTTCTATTTATTCTTCTATTCATTTTTTATTGCAGGCGGAGATGGGGTAGAAGGATTAAAAAATAGCTACGACCCTGTTATAATAATTATGCCATTTAAATTTCATTTTTTCAATCCAAGATGTTTCCGAGTTTTCTCGCATAAAATGATCTCCTAAGGATACAATGGCTCGATAAATCCTGATGTGAGTGAATCGGTTTTTTTGAGAATGTCCTGTATTGCCAATGAAGATGTAACCTAATTCCGTATAAGGATCAAAGAGCATCATGGTATTGATACAATTATCTCCCCCAGTTCCACCGGTAAGCTGGTAAGTAATTCCATATTGGTTTCTATCAATTTGAAAGAATAATCCATGGTTGTCATCGCTTTGATTGGTAACGGAATTACTGAGTTGTGGGGATAGTAATTTGTCGAAAGACTGATCATTCAAAATTCTATTATCCTTCCTGATTATGGCTTGACAGTAAGTGGTTAAATTTTCAATGGTTGTAATCATATCTCTACAGGGATATAATTTCACCCCACTTGTTTCCACCTGCTTAATACCGTTTTCTAAGGATTCGTAGTACAACGAATGATTAGCACTATCGGCTTCAGTTTCAAACCAAAAAGTATGATTTAAATCCAAAGGATCAAAAATGTATTTTTTGGAAAAGGCGGAAAATGACATGCCAGATGTTGCTTCAATAAGGTAGGCGGCTAACCCTGCACCTATGTTGGAATAATTCCAATTTTCACCTGGTTTGTGATTCGTGAAGGTGACTTCTCCATATTCTTTATTTTCAAAATAGGCATGAATGAAGGGGCGTAGGGATTCCATGGATTCATCACTATTGATGTAAAGGGATTCCACCACCTTTTCATTGTAATCCAATGACGAAGTATGCGTCGCTAAGTGCTTAATCGTTATCGCTTCGTTAGGATGATTGGGGTTGCTAATTTTAAAAGGTAGGTGTTTATTGATAGGATCATCAATATTTAGTAAACCTAGTTCTTCGGCTTTCAATAAAGCAATTCCAATTGATGTTTTACTGATGGAAGCGATGTACTGTTGGGTGTGAATCGAATAGGGAATTTGTTTTTCTACATTCGAATATCCAAAACTATTCCTATAGATAACCGAATCTTTATTGAATACAGAAACCGAAAATCCACCCAATCTTTCTTTATTATAAAATCGATTCAAGATGTCTTCTATATGCTCAGGTGTGGCGTTTATTTGATCTTGAGTTTCGTACAATAAGAATGAAATAAATCCAATTAATAGCAGGATGACTGCAATAGAAAGGTACCGAAATACTTTTTTCATAAGAAAAAGTGTTTACTTTTTGTTATTAAATTCGGACCCAATTTATTGTTCTTATTTTTTGTTCATTGCCTCACTCCCTGCTCTCAGCCCCTCGCTCCAAGCTCCCTGCCCTCATTCCGTCTTTACCGTCTCCGCAGGATTCAAAGCCGCAATTCGATAAGTTTGTAAACTCACGGTTACAAATGCTAATAGCATCAATAAAACACCAGAAAGCACCACCGACCACCAAGGAAAATCAATTCTAAAGGCATACCCATTTAGCCATTCACTCATTCCCAAAAACACTAATGGGGTAGCAATGAAAAAAGCAATAACAATCAACCAAACGAAGTCTTTGAAAAACAACAAGATGATGTTTTCAGTAGAAGCGCCCAATACTTTCCTAACGGCAATTTCTTTCTTCCTTTGAAGTGATAAATAAGAAGCCAAAGCAAATAAACCAAGGATCGCTACAAAAATAGCGAAGATGGAAAAGTTACTGAAAAGACTTCCAAACTTCTGATCTTCTGCATACATTTTTTCAAAACCTTCATCCAAAAAAATAGGATCGTATGGCGCATTGGGGAAATGTTCTTTCCAAGCGGATTGTACTTTTTTCATCGTACCTGCGATATCAGAAGTGTTTAGTTTTACAACATTATAATCAGTCATTTCGCCATGGAAGAATAGGGTCGGCTCAATTTGATTTTTTAAAGAGGATCGATTAAAGTCTTCTATGACTCCTACCACATTGTAAATATCTCCCCACAGGTTAAATTCTTTATTGATCACGGATTCCACGGAAGGAATATTAAATAACTCAAGTACAGATTGATTAAGTATAAGCGCATTAGAATCACTTGCCAATTGCATATCGAAGTTGCGGCCAGCTATAACATTTAAGCCCAAGGCATCAGCTGCTTGATCACTCATGAAGTTTGCATAAAGGGTAACGGAGACGGGATCACTAACACCCGTTATTCCGAACTCTCCACTAGTAGATGAAATCTCACTCGTCGCTCCTCCAGGTACACTTTCAATGGTTGCGGTATGAGTGATTTCAGGAATTTGTTTCAATGTATTAAAGAAAGATTTGTGTTTACTTTTAAAGGCTTCATAATTATCTCCATTGACATCAGGATTGGTAAAGCTGACGACTTGGTCGGGTTTGATCCCCATCTCTTGGCTGGTCATATATCGAATCTGTTGATAGACCACAAAGGTCGCAGCAATCAAAATCAAAGACGCCGTAAATTGAAAAATCACCAAGCCCTTTCGTAGCCAAACGCCTTCTTTTGTTCTACTAAAACTTCCTTTCAAAACACGCAAGGGTTTGAAATTGGACATCACCAAAGCAGGATACAAACCCGTAACAAGCGTCCCAATAAAAGAAAACAATAAGGCCGTTTTTAAAAAAATACTGTTTGTCCAAATCTGAGTTAAAATATCTTTCCCCACCAAATTATTAAAATAGGGGAGTGCCATTTGAGCTAAGAACAGCGCCAGTAAAACAGCTATCAAATTGATTAAAAAAGACTCTGTAAAAAACTGTCCCATCAGTTGAACCCGAGTGGCACCAACGACTTTTCGCATGCCCACCTCCCTTGCACGTTCCACTGCACGAGCCGTAGAAAGATTGACATAATTGATCCAAGCAATCAATAAAATAAATATGGAAATAATGCCTAAAAAATTCACCGCTCTTTCACTGCCGCCCACTTCAGGTTCATAGGTCATGTTAGATTGTAAATGAATATCAGCTATCGACATTAGGTAAAACTGATTTTCACCATCTTCATCCATAACCTCTAAGGATAAGGCAGGTAATTTTGCTTGAAGTTGTTCTATATTGGTGTTGTCAGCCAATTTAACGTAGCCGTAGTAATTGTTTTGATTCCAACCATCACTTTCCATCCTTTCCCGAATGGAACTCGTACTAGCTGACATCAATATATCAAATGGGTAATGCGTTTGAATGAGCGGATCTGCAATAACTCCCGTCACTTTCAAAAATTTATCACTTGCGCCAAAAACGGAAAGCTCCATGTTTTTGCCAACTGGATTAGTATTCCCAAAATATTTTTTAGCGTAGGATTCGGTAAGGACTACGGTTTTAGGTTCAAGCAATTGGCCATCTGGATCACCTGCAATCAATTCAAAACCGAAGAACTTAATAAAGTTTGAATCTGCCGCTACAATGTTTTCCTTAACAGGTTCTTGTCCTTTCAAAAAGTTGCTACCTAAAAGTTGTTTGGTAACCGTCGAGCTGATTACCTCTGGAAGTTTTTCTTCCAAGGTTATTGGAGACTTAGCATAGCACATCGCATCTATTACTTCTGATTCTCCCTCCACCACAAAGTCGGTGCTTACTCTATAAATTCGATCCGCATTCGGAAAGTGTTGATCATAACTTTTTTCAAACCATATATATTGATTAATCAATAAAAAAGCAGCCAAACCAATGGCCAAACCTAAGATGTGAATAAGGGTATTCATTCGGTATTTCATTAGATTTCGAAAACCGATTTTTACATAGTTTAGAAACATAGCTATTGTGTATTGTAAATTAAAAAAGTGGAAAGGACGTATAATCGTAGGTCGAAAAAGTAGCAACACTTCCTTAGCAAATTGCCAATCAGAAGACCGCTGACTCTTCTCCGTCAACATGTTGTTATAGATTTCCTCCAAGTCGCCTTTAATATCTTCATAGTAAGCAGGATTGCAGTACCAAGCGAAGAATTTATCAGCGAACTTTTTTATCATAGTTTTTTGTTTATCTATATCTTAACTTCCATCCTAAGACGTTACTTAAGCGCCATTACCCCCACTAGATCACTCGATGTCGTCGGACATCATCTTATGATGATTTATCGGACATGAAGTTTTGATGTTT
>CAYTVR010000408.1:0-5389 GCA_964441245.1 uncultured Saprospiraceae bacterium
ATGATGAAGACGGCTTGGCCTTCCCATCAACCATGCAAATCAATTCTGGCGGAACGATGAATATTCCACTTTCGGTGACGAATACGACTGGAGATACCGCTCACGTAGAAATGTGGATTGACTGGAATGGGAATGGTGATTTTGAAAATGCTAATGAATTTGTTGCTGACCTTCATGATGGAAATGGAACGAATCCTTTCCCAGGTTATATTTCTATTCCGATTCCAGAAGATGCTAATACAACTCAAAAAGTAGGACTGCGAATTAGACTAAGTCATCAGGATAATATGACACCTTATGGACAAATAGAATCGGGTGAAGTGGAAGATTATTTGATTGAAGTAATATGTCAAGAATCTTGTTTGAAAACTACTTCTAATAACAATAATTAATGAAGCTTTCGGGAGGAAAGTTACCATTTGTTATTTGATTCTATAAGAATAGGAACTCTTTTTACTAGAGATGGGCATTGTAATATTGTGAAATATTTAGTGCCCATCTCTGTTTTAAATTTTAATTGAAAGGGGATGAAGTATTTGTTTTATCTATTGGGAATTGAGTCACAAATCTATGTTCTATTGAGTTTCTTTTTTGTAGGAAATGTGATTAATGTAAAGGATGATTCATGTTTACATTGGAATGTAGATTGTCACACCTTAGATTAAATTAAATAAACGGTATATATAAATGGAGTGCCATTTGAATAGTCCAAGTAGAATGATACTAAGTTTTCATTATAAGATAATTTTAATAAAAAGAATAGATGAAACGCTCAAACTCTAAAAAACGATATTCTCATTATTGCAAGAATTTTTTTCTAATAATTTGCTTTATAAGTTGGAGTTGTTATGCTCAAGCTGGAGTTTTTAGTTGGCTTAAAAATTTAACTAATTTAGATACTTTTGAAAACGAACAAGACTTAGATGTTTCAATGGCTCCAGGAGATGTTTGTTCAACATTACCACCCACTTCAGTTGGAGGAAATATCTGGGAAGATATCAATTTTAACGGTATCCGCGATGAAGCTACAGTAATGGGAATAAATGGAGTAACCGTTAATGTTTATGCTTGTGACGGATCTCTGTTAGGAAGTCCTATTACTAATGTTGATGGTGATTGGTCTTTAGATGTGAGTGCTGCGCCAACGTGTAATGGTTGTCAGGAAGTTCGAATAGAGTATGACAATTTACCTGCTTCATCTGAGCCTTCTCGGATGGGAGCCGATAATGCTTCGACAATTGCGATATTAGAACCAGGAAGTTGTACAGGTTTAGGTATTTTAATTCCTGGACCTTGCCCTCCACCTTTTGATTATACAACTACACTAGGTGATCCATTTCCACTTTCTGGAACCTTACTTGGTCCTGGAATTGCATTTGTAACTTGTGGTGTTTTTGAAGCTATTCCACAAAATGAAAGATATGCTGCTGGACTAGTGGATATTCGATCTATTGCTACTAGCGCTACCCGCCCTCAAGTAATTCCACCGATGTATCATCACCCTTCTTGGAAAATTGACTCTATTGGAAATACTTTTGGAGTAGATTATGATACACTAGGTAATATGTATTTAACGGCATCTTCTCATTATGGAGCAGGATTTGGTTGGCAAGGAGATAAAGCCATTATACGTTATGGAGATATTGGTGGTGGAGCATCGGATTTAAATGCTGCCGGTACCGTTTATAAATTAGATGGCGTAACTGGTCAAGCTTCCGTATTTGCGGTATTACCACAACTCTCTTTTAGTTTCACACAAAGTAGTTGCGAAGGTGCGGAAACTGATATAAGAAATACTGGTGTTGGTCTAGGTAATATTGTGTATGACAAAATAAGGCATCAATTTTTTGTTTCAAATATTGAAGATGGAAAAATTTATCGAATAGATGATAATGGAACTATTATTGAAAGCTTTGATCCACAAACTTTGACAGGTTTTTCAGCAGATGATAACCAACCAGGCCCAGCACCTGATGCCAAACCATATGGTTTAGCGATTAGTCCAGATGGAACTAAATTATTTTTTGGGACACATGAATTGGATGAAACACCTAACCTATATTCTATAGACCTTTCAGCAACTGGTGCCTTTTCTGGTACAGAGTTTCTTCATGGAGAATTTATGGGAGAAGGAGACTTAGGATTTACTTTTGCGACAGAACCTTCATGGATTGCAATTTCTGATTTGGAATTTTTACCAGATGGAGATTTGATGATTGGAATGAGAACAGGTTGTCGGGGAAGTTATTTTAATTCTCATAACCATGGAGGTACTTTCTATATTGTTGAAGACGGTGATTCAGATGGTCAATTTGATGAGATAGTAATTAATCCTGATATTCAATATGCTAATGATTTTACTCCTGATAATTTTTTAGTTACTGATGGTAGTGATGGAACTGCAAACGATGACGGATATGGAGGCATTGGTGTATGGGATAAACATGATGGGACTTGGGATTATTTATTGACTTCTGCGGATATTAAACAAGAAATAGGACCTCATGGTTTGATTCTATTCCCTCATGATTTTACTCATAGCGGAAATGGTACTACCGAATATACCTTACAACCTTCTGCTGCGATTTCGTATTTCCCTTCTTTTATTCCTAACGATATTAAAGGTGTTGGTGGTGATGCTGTGATTTATAATGCGTGTACAAATATTCGTACAGAAATAGGAAACAAAATTTGGCTAGACCAAAATGAAAATGGTATTCAAGATGCATGTGAACCTGGAATCGAAAATATTGTAGTTGAATTATATGACAATATGGGAACACTATTGGCCACCACTACGACCGATGTAAATGGAAATTATTCTTTTAGTCAAGATGGTATGGCAAATCAAACTTGGTCAACACCTAATGATGCTGTTTCGGCCAATACCGATTATGTTGTTGTGTTTGGAAATGGACAATTTGCAGATGATGCCTTATTAGTTGATGGTGCTCCTTATTTAGTTACCACAAATGATGTAGTTGGTACTGGAGTCAATCCAGATGCAGTTGATAGTGATGTCGAAATTGCGACAGGTTTGACAGGAGGGTTGGCAGGTCTAAATGATTTACCAATTGCTAATGTAACAACGGGCGATGGTGGAAGCGTAGTCCATGAAATTGATTTTGGAGTCACACCAACTTTTGATTGGGGAGACTTACCTGACCTCGCAAATGGAACCTCAACAGGCGATTATGAAACAGATTTTTTAAATAATGGTCCTATTCATCAGATTGTTTCAGGGTTGTATTTAGGAACATCTATTGATTATGAATTCAATGGTCAATCTTCGAATTTAGCTGAGGGTGATGGAGTGGATGAAGACGGCATTGTATTCCCGACAACAATTCAAATTCCACTTGGTGGAAATATAAAAATTCCATTTTTTGCTACAAATACAACAAATGATACGGCTCATGTTGAAGTGTGGGTTGACTGGAATGGCGATGGTGATTTTGATGACGTAAACGAAATGGTTACAGATATAAATGATGGAAATGGGACAACTGCGTTTTCGAGTTTTCTATTAATGAACATTCCGAGTGATGCTACACAAAATGAAAAATTAGGAATGCGAGTCCGTTTAAGTAATGAAGACAATATGACTCCTTATGGTTTTGCTCAATCGGGAGAGGTAGAAGATTATCTAATTGAAATTCAATGTGGAAATGGACCTTGTTTAAATATCTATTCAAATAAAGATTAAAAGCTAATAGGATGGTGTATAACAAAATCCTTTTCACCTCACTAGGAGTGGGTGAAAAGGATTTTTCGTTTAATACCCCAATTAAAATCCAGATATGATTCACAACCTATCGTCACTTATCAGCCCATTTAGATCTTATGTTATTTAAAGACAGAAGAATGTCACAGTTTAATGGATTTTAAATTAATTAAAAATATTTATTTTTTATAGATGCCTGATAGTCAATTTTTTAATTGAGTTGGGTTAATTTTTTTTTTGAAAAATCCAATTCACAATGTACTCCTAAAACGGAAAACATCCTTCTTATTGTGCCTAATTCTTGTAGTCTTACCTAGAGTTAACAACATTGAGCACTATTGATTATAATATAATACAATACAATAAAAATGAATTTGTCCCTCCAAACTATTAATTCCTATTGGAAAAAACTACAACCTTTTTTCAATAGAAATTTTATTTTAACGATAAAAATAATTTTCTTAATAACGTTCTTTTTTAGTGCTTCCCATTTAATGGCTCAATGCCCTAAAGTGGAGATGATTGATCTAAGAGGGGTGCCAGGCTATGCTCAATTTGATGACTTGTCTGTCTGTGGCCAAGCCGATACGATTTCGGTATTGATTTATAGTGCGGATCCAGGAGATATTGTTGGGTTTGAACTCGAACTTGCCTTACCAGAAGGATTTGAATATGCTGGTTGGCAATATACAGAGTTTGGTGGAACAAGCATATCTAATGCGGATCCTGATCCTGAATGCCCTGGGTTTATTATCGATGGTTTTGATGCCGATAGTTTAGTGGTGGTTAATATTGGGGTGGCTACTAATTGTAATGTTGATAAAAACATACTCAATTTTATTGATTTTAATTATGATTTTAAGTTTCTAGATACCACTTATACTTTACACAGTTGCGGTGGAATATATACACCCGAGTTAGAGTACAACTCTGCTATTCGAGTTCCCGTGATTAATTTGTTATCTAACCTTACGCCTGGCGAATTAGAAATTGAATCGATAACCGGAGATTATTGCCAGACAGTACAAATTTCTCAAGATGGACTTTCCTCAGTATTGGATAGTTTTACCTTTCAGGTTAGTGGACTTGATTTGAGTAGTCCACTTGGGATTACCTCTATTACTGCTAACGGAACAGAAAATGTTCCCTTTACTTTTGATGTTGCTACACTTATCGCTTCGGCTACGATCAAAGGTGATATGTTTGTTGGTAATAATTTAGCTAACCCCGCAGATACTCGTTTTAATACCAATGAAATCATAACATTGGAGATTTGCTATGAATCCTTATCGTGCCCCGCCAATGCTGATATCCCTTTTGTTTACAATGCATTGTTTGGTTGTAATGATGAAGTCTGTGAAACGTCTAGTCAAGAATCTTACATCAGGATAAGACCGACTGGTTCCTCCTTGCCTTCTGCAACGACTAGTCTTATCAGTAATCCTTTTGTTTGTGGTGCAGATGGAGAAGTTCAACTGACCGTGACCAACCCCGGAACAGACACCGATCAAAATAAATATACCGATTTAAGAATAGGTTTTGAAACTTGTGAAGCGGCCAATATGGGTATTACCGATGTACAAATTGGAGGGATGAGTTTGCCAGATAGCCTCTATGGCTGGATTGGCGATGATCTATTTGTAGATTTTAGTAATCTCTCTTTTG
>CAYTVR010000409.1:0-5375 GCA_964441245.1 uncultured Saprospiraceae bacterium
CTTGGACTCTTTTTGCCTATATGATTGAAGGTAGTGGAAGTAAGACTTTTTCTAAAGCTAAGCGTTTTTTATATAAAGAACCAGAGTTGTCGCATCAATTATTGACTAAAATAACAGATACGAATATTGCTTATTTAAAACGGAAAATTGCTTCGGGTGCAGATATTGTTCAAGTTTTTGATTCTTGGGCTGGAATTCTTTCTCCAGAACAATACCGAACTTTTGCTATTCCTTATCTCCAGAGAATATGTGAAGCGATCACAGAAGTACCGGTTATTCTTTTTGCAAAAAATGCCTGGTTTGCTATGGATGCTTGTAATGCGATGAATTGTGAGGTGTTAGGCTTGGATTGGAACCAGTCTGCGGCGGATTGTCGCAAACGATTTGGAAAGGATAGAGTTTTACAAGGAAATTTAGATCCTTGCTTTTTATATGCTAAGCCCAAGGACTTAATTGCAGGAACCACAAAGATGTTAAATGAATTTGGTCCTCATCACATTGCGAACCTTGGACATGGACTTTATCCAGATATTCCGCTTGATCATGTCAAAATCTATGTGGAAACTGTTAAATCACATCGTTATTAGACGTATTTTTTTGTATTTAGAAATTCATTTGTAAATTTACTCTGTAGTACATGTTTTGATTCATTCTAAATCAAATTTCAAGACACACTACATCCATTATTAGAGAGTAGAAAACATCACAGAAAATCAAAATAACATGGGCTGGTTCAAAAGGTTGAAAGACGGAATTATTACCTCAACGAAAGACAAAAAGGAGGCTCCTGATGGTCTTTGGTATAAATGTGAAAGTTGTAAGGAAGCCAGTACGATCAAAGAGATTAAGGAAAATTTTCACAAGTGTCCTAAATGTAACTACCATATCCGAATTGGATCGAGAGATTATTTTGATCTACTTTTCGACGGAAAATATAGCATCTTATTTGATGATTTGGTCTCCAAAGATTTCCTAGAATTTACAGATTTAAAACCTTATTCTACAAGATTAGAATCTGCTCATAAAAAGACGGACCTAGACGATGCTATTGCCGTAGCATCTGGTAAAATCAACAAAAAACCATTAGTCGTTGCAGCTATGGATTTCACTTTTATTGGAGGCTCGATGGGGTCTGTAGTTGGAGAAAAAATATCTAAAGCCATTGATCATTGTATTGAGCAGAAGACGCCTTTTATGATTATCTCCAAATCTGGCGGTGCTAGGATGATGGAATCCGCTTTTTCTTTAATGCAAATGGCCAAAACTTCCGCTAAGTTATCGATGTTAGCTAAAGCTGGCATCCCTTATTTTTCCTTTATGACTGATCCAACAACAGGTGGGGTGACTGCTTCTTTTGCGATGTTGGGCGATGTCAATTTTGCCGAGCCAGAAGCACTAATTGGTTTCGCTGGACCTCGTGTGATCAAGGAAACCATCAAACAAGATCTACCCGAAGGATTTCAACGTTCTGAATTTTTATTGGAACATGGCTTCTTAGATTTTATCGTAGACCGAAAAGACCTCAAAACTAAAGTTGGTGATTTGGTGAGCTTCTTTTAGTTTGATGGAAAACAAAATTAACAACTAAACGCAATAGGGAATATGCTCCCCATTGCGTTTAAGTCCATTTTAAATGACCCTTTTATTTTTTCCTTTCAAATAAGTTACCACACTTGATTTAGCAATTGTACTATTCCAAATATAATACCCTACGATTGCTGGGTTTGTATTTTTATTCAATCCCAATTTATCTATCTTAAGTGCATGAACAGTTATTTCTAATTGGAACCATTTCCATTACTCATCCACAATAACTAAAAACCCTTTATCCAATGGATCAAGATTTGCTTTAAGTGTTTCGATAAATCGATCACCGTATTTTACATAGTAAGAAATAAAATTGTCTTTTCTTTCTTGTAATCCATTTTTAGGGAATAATTTTTCTTTGAGTCCTCTAATTTGATTGATGGATACTTCGTGTTTTTGTTTTTCTGTTCGGATAATTTTACTTTCTAAATGACCTAAGCTTTTTGCCTGTTTGGCTCCTTCGGCCAAAACGGTTTTGGATAAAGTGGTGTCAATCTTGGATGCTTTTTGAGCAATTGATTCGAATAATTCGCTTAATTGTTTTTTCTCATTTTCTAAGCTCAATGTACTGGTTGCTACTTTTTGAATAAAAAGCTTAATGAGACTTTCTGTTTCTGTAAAAATATCTTCTACACTTAAATTCAATTTATTTAATTTTTTAAGTCCACCTTTGTCTAACCACATTACAGAGTTTCGTCTGATCAACATAGGATAATTGAGCTTAAAGTGTTCAAATTGACTTTTGCGTTCGAGCCAATAAGCTAATTCGCCACCACCACCGATATAAGCCAAGTTGGGTAAAATACATTCTTGATAAAGCGGCCGCATGACTACATTGGGGCTAAAATGTTCTGGATGATTTTCAATTTCTGCAATCATTTCCGTTTCCGTAAAGGAAAAATCAGTATTCAGTACTTTATATTGGCCATCTTCAAAGACCAATCGTTCTCTAATTTGATCTCGTAAATAAAAGAAATTTATTTCGCGGGGAGTTGCTTGTTGTTTGAATCCTAAGTGGTTCAAGCTTTGACTTGTTGTTTCTACCAAAGCCATTGAAGGTTGTTCTATCACCTCTTTTTTGATGATTTCCGCGAAAGCGGCCTTCAATTTCGGATGATTCATATTGAGTACGACTAGACCATCTTCCATGAAAATTTCATTAACCATTTGAATTGTGCCAGCGGAATAAATTTCATTTTCAGTATAAGCTCGATGTAAAAGGTCGTAGATTTTTTGTTCATTGGTCCCTTCTCCTAAAATCTCTTTTAGCTCAGCTAGAACAGGTTCCAAACTTTTCGTCTTCATCGCACCTACAGATCCCTTTTCTCCACTTTCCCAAGTCAACGTTTTATTAAAAATATGTACCGTTTGAACTTCTTCAAAATCGTGATCTTCACCACCGGTTACAAAGACAGGAACAAAGTGGTTTTGAGGATATTTTGCTTTGAGATTTTTGGCTAAATTGATTGTTGAAATGATCTTATAAATATAATAAAGTGGACCAGTAAATAAGCTAGGTTGATGGGCGGTGGTCACCGTAAATGTATTTGAATCTGCTAAGGATTGAATATTAGTTTTCAATTGATCAGATTGAGGTAGACCTGTATATTGGGTGTTTAGAGTTTCCACTAAAAGTGGCCGATCAATTTTATCTTTTGCCTTATCTTCCATCACTTGTGCAAAAGAATCAATATCAACTTTGTATTTATAAAAAGGGGATAATTTTCCATTTCCTTCTACATAGGCTTTGTCGCGATGAGACAATTGAGGAACCGCAGAAAATGGAAGTTTATGAATTTGCATATGTCTTTTTTTCGAGTATGTTTTTTAAAATGTATGATCTTTTGACTTGAGTTAGAGAATGCTCAAAACTAAGGAATTCTGAGCATAGATAATCGCTTAACAATATTTAATTCAAATAGGTTTAGAGGAACGAATGATTTGTTGAGCCTTTTCGATGAATTTGAAATAATCTATATTTTTCAAAGGATAAATATGGAAAAGTGATTTTGATTTCCTTCTTTTATAAACTTTTTTATCTTTGATAAATTATAAGCAAAACACCATCGATTCTTATCAGAATAAATACATTGAATATGAAATACATTCTCGCCTTAGATCAAGGAACCACCTCATCCAGAGCTATTTTATTTGACAAAAAAGGAAATATAGTGGCTTCGGAACAAGAAGAGTTTACACAAATTTTTCCACAACCAGGTTGGGTGGAGCATAATGCAAAAGAGATTTGGAATACCCAATTGAAAGTAGCTCAAAAAGTACTAGAGAAAAATGAAATTGATCCTCAAGATATTGCAGGTATTGGCATCACTAATCAACGAGAAACTACCGTAATTTGGGACAAAGAAACTGGAGAGCCGATTCACAATGCAATTGTTTGGCAAGATCGACGAACTGCAGGAATATGCGATAAAATGAAAAAGGATGGATTGGAAAGATATGTCCGCAAAAACACAGGCCTAGTCATTGATGCTTACTTTTCTGGGACGAAAGTAAAGTGGATGCTGGACAAAGTAAAAGGCGCCCGAAAGCGTGCGATGAAAGGTGAATTACTTTTTGGAACAATTGATTCTTGGTTGGTTTGGAAATTGACAGGAGGTGCCGCACACATCACTGATTATACCAACGCTTCTAGGACCTTACTTTACAATATCAATAAATTGAAATGGGATGATAAGCTTTTGAAATACTTAAACATTCCCCATAAAATCCTACCCGAAGTCAAGCAGTCTAGTGAAATTTATGGACATAGTGAAGCAAAGCTTTTAGGACATTCAATTCCGATTGCTGGAATTGCTGGTGATCAACAAGCGGCTTTATTTGGTCAAGCTTGTTATCGAAAAGGAATGGCTAAAAATACATATGGCACAGGCTGCTTTATGTTGATGAATACTGGCGATAAACCTGTTTATTCGAAAAAGGGATTATTGACGACTATTGCTTGGGGCATTGATGGAAAAGTGACGTATGCATTAGAAGGTTCCGTTTTTATTGCGGGAGCGGCGATTCAATGGTTACGTGATGGTTTGAAGTTGATTGATGATTCACCAGATTCTGAATACATTGCGATGAAAGTACCAGATACAGGAGGTGTTTATGTGGTACCTGCCTTTGCTGGTCTGGGGGCGCCATATTGGGACATGTATGCACGGGGAGCTATTTATGGTTTGACTAGAGGGACGACCAAAGCACATTTAGTTCGAGCTACTTTGGAATCTTTGGCTTATCAAACGAAGGATGTTTTGGACGCCATGGAAAAAGACTCAAAAGTTACCTTGAGTACTTTACGGGTAGACGGGGGAGCGAGTGCAAATAATTTATTAATGCAATTTCAATCGGATATACTTGGCGTAAAAGTAGAACGCCCGAAAATCATAGAAACAACAGCATTGGGAGCGGCGTATTTGGCTGGCTTAGCAGTTGGTTTTTGGAAACGAAAAGATATTGATAAGAATTGGCAATTGGATCAACCTTTTACTTCTGAAATGGATTTGAAGGAACGAAAAAGATTGTATCAAGGTTGGATTAAGGCAGTGAAACGAACGATGGCTTAGGAGGCAGGTGGATTTAGTTCTTGAATTACAATTCTTGTGATAAAAAAGACCATGCTTAAATGAGCATGGTCTTTTTTATTTTTCTTTTTATCAACTGCAATATCCTCACAAGGACGTTTTAAAAACGAAACCCAAGAAGTTTTTATGAAAAGTATGCTAAGGTAAAATTTTTACAAAAAGTAGAACAATAAGTCTTTATTTATATATTTGTTGTCA
>CAYTVR010000410.1:0-3127 GCA_964441245.1 uncultured Saprospiraceae bacterium
CTAAATAGACGAACAGACTCTACTAAATTATCAGAAAAATGTTGATAAAAAGTTTTAGCAATATCGGTAATTTCTTTTTCTCCCTTTTCGGGAAATGAATTTCGCAGATTTTTGAAAACGACCTTTTTGCGATAAGCAAATAAATAGTAAAGTAGAAAATAAATTAGATTAGATAAAAAATAAAGTATCCTTAAAGGAATCCAGGAAATTGGAAGCACCACCAGATAATAAAGAATACGATTCATTAATACTTTTCAACAAAAGTATCATTAAAAATCGAAATAGATAATATCGCAAGTATTTAAATCAGACTCGAGAACGACTTCTTTTTTTTCTTCTCCATCCATGATCGTAATGGCAGCAGTATTGGGAGGATTTCTACCTAAATTTTTTGCGTAAAGCATCAAATAATTTTTATTAGAATTGCGCTCTAAATCAATTTTAATTTCATGTGGTTTTTGACTAAGTAGAAAATCTTTTACTAACCAATTGCCTTTGTAATTTAAAGAAATAATATCCCCATCAATTTTTTTGTAGTCATAAATTTTGATCGTGATTTTAGGATTATTGATTTTGATATGTTGTCCTTTTTTGATGATTCTAGAAGTGAGTTCTTCTGGTTTTGCATCGGGTTTATCGGCAGTATCCTCTTTTGGTTTTGGTGGAATATAACGGATGAATCCTTTTTTCTTACGCTGAATCACTCTCGCTAATCCATCATGAAAATCATAGGCCGTATCAAATGTTGGTTCAATCACTTCTTCTCCATCTGGATCAAGGTATCCCCATTTTTTCCCTTTTTGAATTCGTCCTAAACCTTCTGAAAAAGGGTAACTGCGATCATAAATAGCGGGTACGACTTCTTCTCCTTTTTTATTGATGTATCCCCATTTATTACCCAATTGGAAATTAGCTAATCCATCATTGAAGTTTTGTAAACGATCATATTTGGCAGGAATGACAAAGACTCCTTTTTTATTGATCAAACCAAATTTTCCATTTTTTTCCGCCAAGGCCAACCCATCTTTAAAACTACCCGCAGAAGCGAATTGAGCAGGAATCACGAATTCACTATTGATATTAATAAAGCCCCAAACCTTATTCAATTTTGCGGCGAATAATTCCTCGGAAATACCTAATAAATAATCGTAATCTGGGTCGATTAAAAATTCTCCACGTTTATTGATCACACCCCATTTTCCTTCTGTTTTTACGGGAGCATATCCTTTTCGAAAAACGTTGGCTTCCTCAAATTTTGGTAACAAAATAAATCGCCCACCTTGATTGATATAGCCCCATTCTCCTCTGTATTTAACACAAGCAATGCCTTCTTGAAAAGGACTTGTTACTTCAAATTTAGGGTCGATCAAAAATTCTCCTTTGCGATTGATAAAACCACTTTTAGATTCCATTTTTTGATAATCAGTATAACCCGCAGAAGCAGAACCTTCCGAAAAAGCATCAATAATATTGAATTGAGGTTTGATGACAATACTACCTGTAGTATCAATAAATCCTCGTTCGCGCCCCATTTGAATGATGGCCAACTGTCCAGAAAAATCGTTGACTCGATCAAAATTGGTTTCAAAAGCCCATTTGTAATTTGGCTGTGCCTCTATAGATAGGATAGGGAATAAAAATAAAGAGAATAAAAAATATTTCATTGTTCGTGTTTGTTTATCAAAAAGAGCGTGTTTAACCTTTGAGTGGTATTTTGTGTAAAAGTCAAAAATTACACGATATCGTTGATAAAAGGATGATAAATGAGGCCTTGGGGAGTTTCAATACTTGTAACGGTTAATAACGAGATAAGTTGGCTAAAATTATGAAAGATAGTCATTAATTATGTACTAAAATTGGATTGACAATAAATGTTGAAGATAGAAAATTATTTTTTCATTCTATTCAATATATCGAGAGACCTATCTTTAAAAGAACCGCTATATTCGGGAACTTGTTCGTTCGTCGTACAGTTAATTTGTGCAGATAGTAATTTTGAGTAATTATAAATATTTAAAAAAAACGATAAAATGATTGTTTGTGTAGATGTAGATTACAAAGATCGTCAAGCCCATGTTGCGTGTTTGGTTTTTGAGAATATATCAGATGCGGTTCCACGTCGAGTTTATACGATTCAGGTAGACGATATTCAGGACTACATTCCGGGTGAATTTTATAAAAGAGAACTACCGTGCATTGTGAAAGTTTTGGAAATGGTAGCGGAAGAGATAACCATGATTATTGTAGATGGTTATGTGTGGTTGGATGCCAACAAGCGACGTGGATTGGGTGCTTATTTGTATACTCATTTGCATGAAAAAATTCCGGTGATTGGGGTGGCTAAAAATAAATTCAAAGGATCTGATCACTTGGGAGAAGTGCTAAGAGGTGAAAGTCAAAAGCCACTATACATAACTGCTGCAGGTTTGGATTTGCAAAAAGCAATGGAGATGATTCGTCAAATGGATGGAGAGTATCGATTTCCAACATTGTTGAAAGAAGTAGATCAGCAATGTAGGGATTGGGATGTTTCTTCAACTTAAAATTTTTAGCTTCGAAAAATTGTCACCTTTTTAAGGAATAATAAGTTTGATTGGGAGCATGGTTAATAGCTTCACATATTAAAATGTTTAACCATTAGTGGTAAAAGCTGATTCAATTAGTTTTTACCATTTTTTTATTTTTAAAATTCCTTTTTAACTCTGTCACAAAATGATCAAATAAAAAGATATTATTGGAATTAGTGGACTCGTTTTAGAAGGAAGATAAGCATACTTGATGAGCGTGCAATTCTTGTTTTGATTTATCAGAATATAGAAAATCGCAAGTGAAATTAATGTTACAAAATGCTAATATTTATTTTATCATATTCAATAGGTTGTTAAATTATTCTAATCCAAACAAATGATTAATTGAAAACTAAATATTGGATATTAAATTGACAAAATCACCTAGGTTATAAAACTATTTTTATAACAAGCCTTGATAGTTTAATTGGATTGAATTCTCTGACATTCCACTCTATCAAAAACATCATTTAATAATACAATTACTATTGTAGGTTAGGTGATTTTTGTTAGTTTTTTTAAATAAATCTGGAATTGAAAAATTTCTCTTATAAATAATT
>CAYTVR010000410.1:3227-5347 GCA_964441245.1 uncultured Saprospiraceae bacterium
AAATAATTTGATGATAGGATTACCTAAATGGTAATCCTTTTTTTTGGTAACCAAAGCATATTTTTGAATTATTTGAAAATAAAAGAATAGTCATAAAATTTTGTAAACACTTTGTAGTGGAAAGTTGTCACACAAGTTTACAAGTAATAAAAAATACTTATGGGTTTTAAATATGTGTAGGGCATATAGATTGAAAAGAATATCAATTAGGACTTGTCACAATTAACTTCATATTCAAAATATATATTATTCATTGGGTTTGCTTTTTGATTGAAGAAAAGGTAGAAATTGAATAGACTCTAATTCTAAACAACTAACTACCCTAATTTTTTTTTATGCAAACACTAAACATACATATATTAAAATATCTTTGTTTAAAAAACCTCTTATTATTCCTGATCTTATTAGTTCCTGGTTGGTTTTTAATGGCTCAATCCTGTTCCTGCAAAGAATTCATTTACCTTAATGAACCCGGCGATGATTATACCCTAAAATTTGAAATCAATTCAGATGGAACACTAACAGAAATGACCCAAGCTTCAGGAGACCATTGGGCAGAAAATTTGACCCTAAGTCCCCACGGTTTAGGATCAGATCTCAATGGGAATCTATATATTGGTAACGCCGCATATAGTGGAGTTCCACCTGTTGCTATCAGAGGAATTGATCGCTACGATTGTTCAGGTAATTTATTAGAGCCAGATTTTTTTCCACCAGCCCTTGGTAACGGTACTGACGGCTCCGCAGGTTATCAAACCAATATGTATTCTATAGGCAATATAATTTACATAAATAATTGGTTTAACTCAGGATACCCTAATGCAGGAATAGTATTTGCCTACGATGTATGTTCGCGTGAAATATTGGGATCTTATCAAGCTTGTAATGGTGGCTATGTATGGGATTTTGTAGTAGATGAAGCCACCAATCGTATCATTATGAATAATAGTTCAGGTGTTCATATTGGAGACTTAGATGCCAACTTAAATGGCGATTGCCTTCCTCGGGCGTTTACTGATAACACGAGCAGAGGTATGACCATTGATGATACTGGAAATTTCTATGTACGGAATTCAGATAAATTTAGAAAATATGATTCATCTGGAACGCTCCTCTATGAGATTGATTTGACCTTACCCGCAAATCAAGGAGATGGTGGTTGGGGTTTAGTCTGGAGTTCTATCACCAACTATTTGTATTTAGCTGGCAATGACAATGATTGTATTTCGGTTTATAATGCTGATGACGGAAGTTATGTGATGCAAGGAGCTGCTAATAATGCAGGCGCTCCTTCCAAAGCAATATCGATCAGTAAAGAATGTTGTCCGATTAACAGTATGCTTACAGTTGATACAGTACTCTGTAAAAGTAGTCTGAATGAAACAGTTTTTTTACAGGATCTTCTAGATTGTGATGGAACGATCTGCGAAGGAGTATGGGAAGAAGACACTGGAAATGAGGGACTGGAATATAATATATGCGACAATTCAATTACAGTTGATTCTTTAGGGGCTTGTGGTACATTTACCTTAGAATCGGATGGATTAGGCAACAAGCAATGTGGGACTTATACCATTACACTAAACATCAAAGTAGTAGGTTTAGAATTGACAGTAAATCAAACCAATTGTATGGACAATGGTGATGGAACCTATACCTCAACTCATGAGGCTGTGGTTGATTGGAGTGTCGGGGTTTGTAGTATAGATCAATTAATGAATGTGATCCATAATGGAAATATCATTGGAACTATCGATCCTAATGTAGACACTAGTCCTTCTACATTTATAGTAAATGTTGAAGCTAACGGAGAGGGAACACAATCCTTTAAAGCGGAATTTCAATCTGTTACTTGCTCTGTGGATTCTCTGTCTTTTAAAACACCACTTCCTTGTAACGCAGATGTCGCAACTTGTTTGGCTGATCCGGGTTGTCTTGGTGGAAATGCATTCGAAGATTATAATTGCAATGGAGCAGAAGATACTTATGAGTTAGGTGTTCAAGGTGTAGAAGTAGAAGTATACGATTGTAATAATAATTTAGTAGGAACGACTTACACCGATACTGACGGAGATTGGCAAATCTGTGGAATGACGGATGGTGAACAATATCGAGTAGAA
>CAYTVR010000411.1:0-5347 GCA_964441245.1 uncultured Saprospiraceae bacterium
GCCGGAGGCAACGATTAAATGCAGTTATAAGATATTGGATATCAGCGAATTAATTATGAGTCAATATTTAAGCTTCACCCGTATGCGATAGTTATCGGAATTCGCGGGTCTGCCACCAAAGGTGTCACTATTCCACATCGCTAGTCCGATTTTTATTTTTAAATACAAGAAAAATGAATTTTGAATAGCGATACTATCAAAATTCTTAGATTTAAAAAAATTCATTAATTCACTAATTCATTCTCGAAACGAAGTGAAGATCCCGTTGTTAGGGAAACCGAAGGTCGGGAAATCATTTAATAATTCATGCAACTTTTTTACACCAACAACATACAAGGAAATTACGCTTATTTAGCCGAAGATGAAGCACGTCATTGCATCCAAGTTTTACGGAAGCAAGTCGGAGACATCTTACATTTTGTGGATGGAGTAGGAGGGCGATATGAAGGAGAAATCGTCGAAGCAGGTAAAAAAAAGTGTGTATTAAGTATCAAAAAAAAGATAGAGTCGGACCCAGAGAGCAGGGTACAAGTGCAAATAGCCATTGCGCCAACAAAAAACATAGATCGCTTGGAATGGTTTTTAGAAAAATCAACGGAAATAGGGATCACGGAGATCACACCAATTTTATGTCAGCGTTCAGAGCGAAAAAGAATCCGAGTCGATCGTTTGCAAAGAAGAATTTTAGCTGCGATGAAACAATCACTACAAACTTTTTTACCTCAGCTAAATGAGTTAGAGCCTTTTGAAAAATTTCTAAATCGAATCAAAAATCAAGAAACAAACGTACAACGATTAATCGCACATTGTGAAGAAGGAAATGATACTCATTTAAAAGAAAAATATCAAGTAGGAAAAAACGTTATTGTATTGATCGGACCAGAAGGTGATTTTAGTCCAAAAGAAATAAAAATGGCTCAAGCGGCTGGTTTCGAACCTATCCATCTTGGCACCAATCGATTAAGAACAGAAACCGCAGGAATTGTAGCCTGCCACATCATTGCACTAAAAAATACTTGAATACAACATAAATTTTAAACATGTTGTTGTACGAAGTAAAGTTTAAACACATGCTCAAATTACTAAAACATTAGCAACCAATAAAATATCATGAATCAAAAATATTTATTGATACTACTACTCACCATCAGTTTCGCCTTCACAAACACACCTAATGAAGGAAGCCTCAAAATGGGTTTATTAAAATACAATGGAGGAGGAGACTGGTACGCCAATCCAACCGCACTTCCTAATTTAGCGACATTTTGTAATGATCAATTAAAGACAGATTTTGATACTGATTATGCTACAGTAGAAGTGGGAAGCGCAGAATTATTCAATTACGCATTTGTCCATATGACTGGTCATGGGAATGTAGTTTTTTCAGATACAGAAGCAGAAAATCTTCGGAATTATTTACTCGCAGGAGGCTTCCTACACATAGATGATAACTATGGAATGGATCCTTATATCCGACCTGCCATGAAAAAAGTATTTCCTGAAGAAGAGTTTGTAGAACTACCTTTTGAGCATGAAGTATATCATCAAAAATTTAATTTTAAAAATGGATTGCCAAAAATTCATAAACACGATGATAGTCCATCACAAGGATTTGGATTGTTTTCTCAGGGAAGGTTAGTTTGTTTTTATTCTTATGAGTGTGATCTAGGAGATGGTTGGGAAGATCCAGATGTGCATAAAGATCCAGAAGAATTAAGACAAAAAGCCTTACAGATGGGAGCCAATATCATCCAATATATTTTTGCTCAATAGACTAAATGATGAAGGTGTTTTAAACAACTTCGATATTTAAACACCATTCTAATCCTTGCTATAAATATGATTCAGCCCTAATTTTATTTAGTATTAAATAATTTTAGATTGAAGATTCCTATGCGAAAATGGCATGCAAATCTTAATGATGACTCAGATTACGCTGATTTTTTCCACGATCAAAGGGCGCATTAGTAAAGATATCTGCGCGATCTGAGCACTCAGTTCAGTCAGTCTTTTAAGACGACTTTTAAAGTTATGGTGTTTTGAATTTCTTTGTCTATTGAGATAAGCCTAGAAAATTAGAGATGATTCATACCCTTCAATTTTCATTTTGAAAATCACTCCCAAATTTCAGTACGTTTACTTTTAATATAGTTTTTGATGTTTAACCAAAAAGCAACAAAAAGGTAAAAAATAATAGGAGAACCCAGAGCTACGAATGATATGTAAATGAAATAGATTCGTACCCTAGCAGAGGCAATTCCCATTTTTTCTCCGAGATAACTACAAACGCCAAAGGCTGATTTTTCGAATATGCTTTTAATTTTTTCCATGGCTTTCTATTTTGGATACTAAAAAAGAATGGGATTAAATTTCAATATTTCGTTAAAACAAAAGAGACAGCAATTAGTTGATAAGTATCAAAAATCCCATCTTTTGTAACTACTTTCAAGGAAATTTAAAGTAATTGTACTAAATACCGCCCTAAAATAAAAAAAAAAAAGCTTTTTTGAAAGAATTAGGGCTTACTTAACATTGCTACTCATGGAGTTACTTTAAGAATAAGTGAGTAATAGGTCAAAGCAAATAGAATATAATTTATGACTAGCGATTTTGTAAAGGAACCCAATAGAGGTTTTGAAGCCAGTCGAGGAACACCCGTAAACTGATAGCCTTAACGATCATGGTGAGTTTGGTTTTAAAAGATCATTTGGACTTCATACAAATGATTTAGACACGCTCTTAGTCATAGACTCTCAGTGTTCCAAGGCTTATTAATTAATGGTTTCATAATCCTAAGCGATACTTTTCTAGCAAAGTAACAATAACGTAAGGATACGCCTACTATTATAACAATAGACTTGTTTTTGTAGAAAACGTAAAACGCAATCTCAATTGAGATTTTTTAGCAATTTTATCAGGCGATTAATGTTAAAAAATGTACTTTTTAATATCACTGCTATTTTTTGATAAAACAACACCATTGTTAAATAATAAATATCAAAGTATAAAAATTACCCTTTTTGTGGTATTAAAAATCATTAATTTATACGTATTTTGTGTTTAAGTTGTAATTTAAAAACCATTTGAGTTACAATTTTTTAACTAAATTATTAACTATACATATCAAGATAAGAGAACTACACATCCTTTCTTTTGCTTTTAGTTAATATCCACATGTTGTCCCAAAACTGGAATTCACCTACTTAACAGGTTTTTATCTGTTAGTAATTTATGTTTGTTTGCATTAAACAAACAAATGTCCCTGTTGATTTGCTGACGCGAATCTATAATCCCATGTAATCAATACAAAGACTATCAGAATAGTCTGTTCACAATTCAATTACAAAATTTTGTAATTGACGAATTCGGAATTTTTGAGTTTAATCACATACCAATGAAGCTAATGTAAGAATACTTATTTTAGTTTCGAGATCACCCGCTCGCGAGAGCGGGTTTTTTATTTTTAAAAAACCTCTAGTTATAGATTTCTCTAAGTAGGAAATGAAAGATTTCTATGAGTTAAAGTTGAAAATTAGGATGGGGGCAAAAAAAAATATTTAAAAGCTTGAAAATTTATCTATTCGACAATTTTTTTTTACTTTTATAAGATGATAAGGAAATTCTATTTAGAGTTTCATCTTCTATTAACAATCGAGTCAAAGGATTTCTAAGCATACATTAGTGAGAATTTCATTCTGATTTTCTCCCTTCATTCTAATATTTAGTTCTAAACCCTTAAAACAATATAAACACACTATGGTGTGTTTTCATAACTCTAATTCTAATTAAAGTTATAGATAAAGAAATCATAAGAAATCTATTATTGTTATTCTTTTCTTTTCCAAAAACCTAGATTGACCATTTTAAAGTAACAACTTTGATCTCAAAGTGAGTGTAAATTCATTTTGACAAAAACATTTGGATTTTATGCTAATGAAGGAGTGGAATAATTTAGTTGGAACAAACCCTTTCCTTCTTTATGGATTTCAAAACAAATATAAGTAGTAAGCATGTATTCTATCTGAAAATAAAAATCTCGACACTTAATAAAATACAACAACTGATATTTCTCTAATTAAAAAATTACTAATAATGAAAATTACATCAACTAAGTTTTTCTTTTTTATCATCACCTTTTGTTGGTTCGGACTGGTTTCGAATGCTCAAAATAATTCCCTGGAATTTGATGGAGCCAACGATTGGGTTAATTGTGGTACAATTAACTTATCCGAAACTTCTTTTACCATTGAAACTTGGCTAAAAGTCGATGCTTTTGAACCAAATTTTCCTTTTATTACTACCATTGGAGGAATTGAAAATCAAAATAATTTGGCTCTACTAAGGATTGGAGATGCTGGAGTGGACAATAACCGAGTTCAATTTGTTATAGCGACTGCTTTCGACGTGCAGAGATTGGAAGCTAACTCACTCCTAACAGCAAATACTTGGGTTCATGTAGCTGCTACATATGATGGTGCCAACATGAGAATATTTCTAAATGGGGTTGAAGATAGTTCTATACCTTTTACTGGCAACGTGATTGCTAATGACGTGTTTGAATTAGGTCGAAGTTTTGGTGGACGTTTTCTGGATGGACACCTTGATGAATTCCGAGTGTGGACTGTAGCTCGAACAGCTGCTGAAATTACCAGTACTTTAAATACTGAATTATCTGGTACAGAAGCAGGCTTAGTAGCTTATTATAAATTCGATGAGACTGCAGCGACTTGTCAAGTACAAGATTGTACCAATAACGAGAATCACGGTACCCCTATAGGTGGACCTATGTTCGATCCAGATACTCCTGTGGGGCTTACAGATGTCCCTTGTGGTGGTGGATGTCCTATAGTATCACCCCCATCGGGTTCATGCATAGATACAGAACCACCAGTTGTCCTATGTCCGCCGTCAGGTGATATAATTGCTTGTGCTGATATACCTGCTCCTATCACTGACATTGATGAATTCAATATGCTAGGAGGAACGGCCACAGATAATTGTGGAATTGCTACTTTTATGTTCGCAGATATGACACTGGGAGACAATTGTCCAGGTACTCCACAACAAGTGATTTCACGAACTTATACTGCAATTGACTCTAGTGGTTTTTCAGCAAGCTGTACTCAAAATTTAACAACCCTAAATAGTACCATAGGCCCAATCATTACTTCAATCCCATTAGATGAAACCATCTCTTGTGCTTATGAAGCGATGCCTAAGTTGGCTAGCTTTTTAGCAGAAACAGATTGTGGTGTAGGTTCAACGACATCAGTAGAAGCACTACCTGTGACAGGATCAGATAATTGTCCAGGAGCGATCTACCAGTTTAGATATACAGTAGAAGATG
>CAYTVR010000412.1:0-5326 GCA_964441245.1 uncultured Saprospiraceae bacterium
AAACGAAAATTCGTCTAATCCAATCAACATTAATTAATCCACTCTCTAATATTCGTCCCTATGACCTCTCCAAATCATATAATTGGTGGCATTGTCATCACTGGCCTATTCGGTTCCTTTATGAACATGAATATCTTAGCCAGTCCTTGGTATATCGCTACGACCATCATTGCTTCTCTCCTACCTGATATCGATCATACCAAGTCTATTATCGGAAAAATATTTCTACCCTTTTCAAGATACCTTAATCGAAGATATGGACATCGAACCATCACTCATTCTTTAATGATGTTGATTGGTCTCTCTCTATTTCTCGCTTATCTAGAAGCAACTTTTTTACACACCTCAACTTATTCCAAAATCTTTTTTCTCTCTTACTTCAGTCACTTGATTTTAGACATGATGACTGTCCAAGGCGTCCCACTACTCTATCCTTTCCTTAGGAATCCTTGTGTCATGCCTGGTAATCCAGACATGCGTTTTCGAACCGGTAATATTAGAACAGAAACAAGTATCTTCTGCTTCTTTTTACTTTCCGCTATTTTCCTACAACCATTGATCAAAAATGGTTTCTGGACTCAATACAATCGGTTCTTTGGTACACCAAAACATCTTGCTAGTGAGTACAACAAAAGTGATGATGCACTATATGTAAAGTATCTTATCAAAGAAGGAACGGAAGAAACGAGAGGAGAAGGATATTGCATGGAAGCAAGTGAAAATAAGGTAGTACTTTTAGAAGAAAATGGGTTTAAGATATTGGATAAAGAACGTTATGTCATTAAAGAAACGATTCCAGAACATACAGGAAAGGAGCTCCTGTTTCAGACTATACATTTTATTAATATTTCTGTGGATAGTTTAAATCAGTTGTTAGCTGATCAATCTATCAAAACCATTGATGTCCAATCAACAAAGCCTTTTCGCTTTTATAAAAACAATATACCAACAGTTGCAACTAAGTTTAAAGGGGACTATATCAATGAATTCATTTTAGAAGAAATTATTAATCCAACAAAGATCGCTGATGTTTCTAAATATACTAATCCAAAAATCCAAACACTTCAAGAGCAAATCAGACTGCTTCAATCTAAACAACAACAAGAACTAGATCAATACAATCAAGAATTAAATGATCTTGATCAATTAAAAACTAAAATCCATTTAGAGTTCGATCTAGCTAAAAAAGAAAGAATTCTAAAACAAATTAAACGTCTATCCAAAGTCAGTGCACCAAATATTGATCAATTTAAAATTCCAGCATTACAAACTAAAATCAAAGGACTCCAAAGAGCAGATCAAATCAAGAATCAAGAGAAGCAGTTTAAAATATTAGAGCAGCTGAATCTTTCCAAAAACAAAGAGACTAATTTAACTGGGTTCATTACCATAATCAATATTATAAAAAAGGAAACTACTTAATAATTGATTTGTTCCTTTATAGTTATCACATCCTAGCATTTACGAATATCAAATTTTCTCCTTAAATGGACAATTGCTTTTTCAAATAAATTTGGAAGTACATCAGCGGATATACAATTGCTAAATGCTGGTTTATTTTTAATATCCATTTTTTTGACGGAAACGCTAAAATAAAGAAGAGTAGTTGGAGAATAAGTGCGATCAAAGTAATTTTAATATCGAAGAGCAAATCACAAAATACGAGGCGATGAAAAGTAAAAGAGATGGAAACGAGGTGAGGGCCATACAAATGGAATGAATAAAAGAGGTCGAAGTACAACTTAAAATATTAGTGAGCGAATATCACTATCACAACCAACCTATCTTTCTGGATAGGTTGGTTTTTCATTTTGTAAAAAATGAAAAATAGTATTTTGTCAAAACAATTTTTCATTCTTATTTAATTATTATTGACAAAAGAATACTTTTTGCAACATGGGAGCGTTTTCTGCTTTCTCTTCATTAGTCAAGTACAAGGAGCAATTGTCTACGAAGACTATACCTTCAGTCTGTCTATCGGCTGGAAGGCTAAGCATTTGTGCATTTCCTAAGAAAAAATCTGGTGTATTAAAATTAGTAAACAACCATATTCGTTCATTCGAAATGATTCCCATAACTGAACCGTCTGGGCTAATATCAGCTGATGTAATGGCTCCTTTGTCTTTATCTAAATCTGTAGAAAAAGTGCTTACTAATTTAGCAACATGATTACCAGTTTGTGTAGGTAACACATATATCTTTGTCATTCCTTGAAAAGGAATTGTCCTGTCTCTAACAAATAAATACAGGGAATCTTGGTATGCAAAAAAAGCTTCAACATCAAATAAATACTCACTACGATCTGGAGGAAAAGCCAATTGGTCTTCATAACTAAACTGAATCGCCTCTGGCTCATAAGGAGTCGAAATACTCTCTGGATTTAATATTTTATGAATAACTAAATTCTGTCTGTCATTATCATTATTTCCAAAATCTCCAACGTAAAGAGTTCCCATCTCATCTCTTGCCAAATCTTCAAAATCTATATTCTCCACACCCGCTAAAACAATAGAATGAGTGATGACACCATTAGAATCTATCGCATAAATATCAGAAGCATTGTCTTTATCATTTAATCCCCACAACATATTTCCATTTGAGTATTCTACCCCAGAACATTCATTTAAAGTACTAGGTAAAGTAAAAACCTTGTCTAATTGAATTTTAAAATCTTTTTGTCCTGGTGTAGGCATATCATCAGTCGATTTTGAGCAACCCAATATTAGGATGATCAGAAAAACCAACACAGCAATCAATTGATTAGCGGTAATCATTAACCAGGTAATCAAGGATCTAGATGATTGAATTTTTTTCATGTCTTTTTGTTTTAATTTAATTTGGTTTGCTTATCAGTACAAAACCCTAAAATGGAAGAGCGCAAACAAACCTCTCCCTCCTTCATTAAATGGTTTAAATTTGGAATATATCGATTGCATCACATTCTCCATTTCCAACCGTATCCAAAAATGTGCCACTACAATTACAATCAGTATAATAAATATCATTCGTTGTACACTCATTTTCATCATCAACGCAAGGACTAATATCTTCACTATACATCCGCAGAAACACCTTCGCGAGACAACACATATCATCGGAATCATTCATCATGCAATCATTATTGTCAATGGAACTCGAGTAAAGACTAAAAAAGAAGTTTTGGTCACATTTAAGAAAAAAGAAAAACAATCAAAAGTCTCCTATAGTCCAAATGATTCTATGTCATGCTTCAATCCAAAAACAAAGATTATCTTCATTTTTAAAATGTCGCGCACTAGTTTCAGGATAAATATGCTAGTTAGAGTTACTTCTTCAATCAAAAGGTTACAAAAATGAGAATCCATAATCCAAAAATTATAAATCGCTAACATTAAGGGGATTAATATTTTCTTATATTTATTGTTTTATATCGATTAAAAAAAATGAATTTGATTTAGAGCTATGCCAATTTTTTCAAGACTAAAATGATCTAAAAAAACGACTGGCTCCATCTCATTATTAGGTGTAAAATAGTTAATCTACTCAAAGAGGTGTTGAAATAAATTCTTATTATGAACATAGACGGAAACACGAACAAGTTGGTTTCATACTCTCGTGCAGGTGACGTATTCCACTATCGATGGGCTGCTAGGCGCTGCTTAAGATTGATACACCCCAATTCCCAATTAGAATCGATTGTTATCGAAGGATCAAAAGAGAAGAAAAAGGCAGGAGAATATGTCATCGATGTTTCAGAATATTACAATACTAGCTCTAAAAAGAGAATTGAATATTTTCAACTAAAACATACTACAGTACAGCAAAACAAACCTTTCACTTTAAGCAAATTGCAAGATACAATTGTTGGCTTTACTGAAAGATACCACCAACATGTTAAAGAAAAATCCCTAGATGGCGTTTCATTTACAATAATAACTAATCGAAAAATTGATGATACTTTTAAGCAAAATCTAGTTACCATTGCTAAGGGTGATAGGGTGAATAAAAGGTTTAGTCAAACCCTAAAAAAGTACACCAAACTTAATAATAAAAATCTAATCCACTTTTGCAGTTTATTGAATTTAGAGGATAGCGAGGGAGATTATAATGTTCAAAAAGAAGAATTAAGGGTTGAAGTAAAGTCTTCCCAACTTCGCTTACCCGCTGTTTTTGACTTTGGGTCTGTATTGATATTAGTCATCACTCTTGCTATATCAATATACTGTTTGCAAACTACACTTGCTTGACTCCGAATCTGATCAGGAATAGCAGCTATAGGTTTGAATCGAGTACGAGATAAATCAAGAGAGTCTTTTCTAAATAATTTATAAGCTTCCTTATATTGCTGATGTAATAAATAATTGTTACTTCCCATTGTCAATACACATATTTTTACTGGAGTAATATTTCCTCCTATTGATTGCCCACCATCACAACTACCTAAAGGTTCAAGCAATGAAGGGTTACTAGCATCAAGAACAACATTATTAAAAGAGGAATTACATAACCCGTTTCTAAGTCGAAATTGATTGGGGAAGGGTGCATTAATATCACCACCCCAATAATTTCCATGTGCTGATATCTCTGTGATATCTCGATCTTGATAACAAATACTAAAGAGATTTCCTCCTTCAAATTGATTTCGTCTAGCATAGTATGGTGGACATCCTAAACAGTTCTCAATGGCATCAATTTCTAATAAGACATCTTCTCCTTGTATCGCTACCCCATTATCAATAAAGCGAGCACAATCAACATGGACCAATCCATAATCTTCACCTAAATTCCCCCCCAAGCCTCCTTTCACCATATCAACTCCAATTCCATTCCCAATAAGTCTAGTACCACGATTGAGAAAAACATTTGATTGAGAACCATATGGCACCGAAATTCCTACCGTATTATTTGATAATTCACCATATCTCACTTGAAAGTTAGTTACATCATCTAAGATTACTGATCCTGCTGTATTCGAAGAATTATAATTATTTATTTTTCCATGTGAGACATAACAATTATTGACTTGTACTCCCCAAATAGCGTATTCACTTTCTGGTCCACCATTGAATTGAACATTAAAGAAGTTGAAATTATTCATTCCCCAAACCCAAGCACCTTTTTCACAATTATTGATATTACAATCATTTAATCGATAAGTGCCAGTTGGATCATTAAATCCATTACAATAAATGGCTCTCTTTAGGTCATAAAAATCACAATTATTAATATCTACCTTTTCTGTTCCAAGCATATTTACCCCATATGAAGATGAAGTATTATTGATTCCTCTAAATTCCATATTTTGTAAAAGCGCTTTTCCACCATCGTATACTGTTAATGAACTACT
>CAYTVR010000413.1:0-5309 GCA_964441245.1 uncultured Saprospiraceae bacterium
GGGCGCATTAGTCGAGAAATCTGCGCGATCTGAGTAATCTGTTCAATCAGTATTCTAATACGACTTTTGAAGCGCTAAAATTCATAATATTTTGTTTTTTCTGTTGGGATAAGTCTAGAAAATTAAGGATGATTCATGTTTTGACTATCAAAAAGTCACTATCTTCGATTCAATTATCGATTCACCACGAATTGCTTTCGAATCCTCAACCCATCTTCTAAATGTAAAAATATTGTATAAACGCCATTACTAAATTCAGCAACATTTAATTCGTGAAGATTGCTACCAATATTTAAATTTCCTTGGATAATTTTTTGCCCCAGGCTATTATAAACTTTCATTCCGAGTACATCGTAGTTGAGGTTTTGTAAATTAAGATAAATATTTGCGCTCGTAGGATTAGGATACAATTGGATCCGATTTGAAAGTTCTTTTTCAAGTTCATTCAGACTGGTACTTTCATCGACAGTAATGAAAAAACTACAAACGGGATCTGTTCCACATCCAGTAAAATATTGGTATTTAATTTCTGTAATACCGATTGGTAAAGTTGCACCATTAAGTGGTCCTAAAGTTTGAACCAATTCAGGAGTTCCCACTTCGCAATTACTCATGATCGTTGGTTCTGGCCAAGTAACGACGATACCATTTGATCCATTGGGAGCGATCACTGTTATATTTTCGGGGCAGATGAATTCCACATTAAAATCTTGTTGGGTAACAAAAATATTGAAAATACATTCTTCTGAATTGTTACAACCATCTGTTGCGTTATAAACGATTTCAGTAAGGCCTACAGGAAATTCAGATCCATTTGGAGGGCCACTTATTTGAGAAATAGAGGCAGCACTTAGGCTACAATCAGAAGTTGCGCTAGGCTCGGTCCAATTGGCTATTTCTCCACTCGCACCAACCAGTGCCGTAACAACGACGTCTTGTGTCGGGCAAGTCACATCTAGCACTGCTGCTTGCTCATTTACCCTAATGGTAAAACTACAAGTCAAGTTCTCATCACAACCAGAAGTATAATTATATTCAATAGTACTTATTCCAACGGGGAATAAACTTCCATTGGCTAAGCCTGAAGTTTGTGTAGTCATACTAGTGTTCACTTCACAGTTGGTATTTCCAATAGGTTCGGTCCAATTGACAACCATTTCGCTTGCTCCAATAGGAGCGGATACTTCGATGTTTAGTGGACAGTTTAAAAAGGAGACTAAATCTTCCTGAGTGACAATCACATTAAAGCTACAAGTATTTGTATTGTTACATCCATCCATTGCGTTATAAATAACGTTGGTGGTTCCTACTGGAAAACTTGATCCGTTTGACAATCCGTTAGTTTGTGTTATCGTGGCTGCGCCCAAACTACAATCAGAGTTTGCACTAGGTTCTGTCCAATTGGCAACAGCTCCCGTCGAACCAATTAAAGACGAAACAGTGATATCTTGAGACGGACAAGTTACGTTCATTATCGCATCTTGTTCTTCTACGGTGATGGTGAAACTACAAATTTTGTCATCACCACATCCACTTGTATAGGTATATCCGATGGTCGTTATTCCAGTCGGAAGAAGGCTTCCATTAGCTGGACCAGCAGTTTGTGTTATCATTGCATTTCCCACTTCACAATTCGTATTTCCCATTGGTTCATTCCAATTGACGATAACACCTGAAGCACCAATTGGTGCATTGCGAATAATATTCTCTGAACAATTTAAGGTAGACACTAAAGCAGCTTGTTCAATTGTAACAATAAAATTACAAGGCTCTGTATTGCCACATGGATCTTGTATTTGATAATTTATCGTTGTATTTCCTACGGGGAATAAACTTCCGCTGGCTAGACCTGAATTTTGATTCATAGAAGAAGTTCCAAGACTACAATTAGTTGTACTGGTTGGTTCTGCCCAAGTGGCAATTGCTCCATCAGAGCCAACTAAGGAGGCAACCGTCATATTCGTAGGACAATTAGAAACGCTTAATACTGCATTGACTTGTTCTACCGTAACGGTAAAGGCGCAAGTACTAATGGAACCACAAATATCGGTGGCTTGATAAGTGATCGTTTGAATGCCAATAGGGAAATTACTGCCACTTGCGAATCCGTCTATTTGATTTTGATCAACTGGACTTAAACCACAACTTGAAATAGCAATCGGTTGATTCCAAGTTACTATTGCTGTGCCGGCACCTGGAGCAGTTTGTACTATTTGATTGGATGGACAAGAAAAATAACTCATCGTATTTCCTAATTCAAATGAACCACCTGGGGTAGGCGTGTTGTGTATCCAATTTACTCCAATTGCATTATCTAAGTCTGGATGAATCAATTGTAACGCCGGGCCATTACCATCTGGTTCTTCTGGCCAAGGTGCTCTATCTGCATAGGAAACGGTATCCATAAAAGATTGATCAGCATTGGAGATGGTTATTTTTTCACTATCGTTGTGAAATTTAAAACTTCCAAAAATAGATTTACCAAAACTACCAACAAAATTAGTTACATTGGGATATACTGTTTGAAAGTCAATACTGTCCTCTACTAATACAAGATAACCACCCGCGGGAATAATAGTACCTGCTGGAATATTAAAAAATTCTTTACTTTCATCTTCCAAATACCAAGCAGAAAAATCTACATTTGTATTACTATTGTTATATAATTCCACCCAATCACCCGAATTGGCTGTTCCCGGTGAATTATAATTGATTTCATTGATAACGATATCTGCCACTTGCGTGGAACCTAAATTAAAGTTAGCTACTATATCTTCATCGTTATCTAAGTTTAATGTAGCATCATTATTATTTCCTAAAGAAGAGAGTGACCAATCGTCAAAAATATATCCTCTCGCTGGTATTGCAGAAATAGGTACATCAACTCCAGCAAAATATTTTCCTGACCAAGGTAATTTATTTCCTTTAAAACGCATGGTGTTCAATTCTATTTTTCCAGCATCAGTAGGAGAGGTGCTTAAGTCAATATCAACGACATCTGTAATCTCACTAAAGAATCGTTCAAATTGTCCCCAAACTGCGGTATCGCGATTTTCTGCAAATGTCCTCATTCGGTCAACGTATAAATCCCATGGTCGCTCATCATTAACGGTTTGATGTATGATCATTTCTGATTCATACAACATTTGAAATGAATCAATTCTAGATACAATTCTTTCTGGCGTGTATAAAATGTTAAGTTGATCCGCCATTCGATTGACAAACTCAGTTCGAAAATCTTGTCTTTCTAAAAGCCTTCGCATGAGTAAGGTATTATCTGGACGATTGGCACTGAGTTCACTAGAGTCCGCTGTGATGTGTTCTAATTGATTCGTTCTCCAATCTCCTGAGTTCCAACCCAAATCAGTTAATGGCCCTAAACCAAAACCAAAGTCAAGGTCATAAACCATAAATCGCCATTTTTTTCCTGGCTTTTTTTCTCGATATCTACGGTTATTATTTCCTGGCCAATCTGTATTGTCTATGTAAATATTGAAAGCATTATAATCGATATAATGAGATAGATTTACCATTGTTTGAAGAGAGTCATAGTTGATATCTATAGTCAATGGATTTTCTTCAAAGAAATCAAAAAAGTCATCCCATGCTTCTTTATCTCCTCTTAAGACTGTTTTACGGCTGACGATGACATCCACTTCATCTTTATCAATTCCCCTGACTCGTTCGATATATCTTCCATCGTATCTTTCCCGAATATTTTGGATGCCAAGAAGATTTCCATTCATATAAACCACACTTGGTCGATAGGCTTGCATTTCAATATTGGGATCTTTGATACAGGCATCAACATCTTCCATATCTCGAATCAAACTACTGGCCATCGCATCTCGAAACATCGTATTACCCGAATCATTCCCAGAAGCTCTTAAAATGAAACTTTCATATTGGTCGTAAGGCAATTCTGGAAAAACTTTATAATCCATTGTTTTATCACCATACTCAGAGCGAGCAATAATGTTTAAACCTTTCAAATCATTACGAGCACTCCCACCACCATGGATACTAAAACCTACATCTTGCCGAAAGGCTAAACTACCATCTAATTCATAAAATTCAATATGCACCGGTTGTTCCAAAGTATCTGACATCCAATTTCCGTAGACACCAATAATGCTATCGTAAATAAATTCATTATTGGTCGTTAAACAAATCACTGGAAAACTATGTGAGACATTGTATAGGTAAGTATGTGTCATGGTTCTGCTTGGCGCAAAATCAATTTTAAAAGCACGTGCTCGCAGTGGAGTAGTCGTACTGATATTGATCGCAGAAGAATAGAGAGATGAACTTTCTGTAGGTTCACTACCGTCAGTCGTATATCTAATGCTTGCTCCTGATGTCGTAGTACTCAAGGTCACTTGTAAAGAATTGTCATAGTAACCACCTTCAAAGTTGGCGGTTGGAATCGCAACAAAAGTGTTATTACTGCCTGTTTCGTTAGTGGCATTGGGCGTTGCGGTGCTAAAAGCATTAAAAGAGTTCCCTCCATCCATTTCTCTACCAAAAGAAATATCCGCAAGTTGAGGACCATAGCTTAAAGAGTCAATGACGGTCAAACCATCTGCAGCAAACAATCCAATAGATTCACCAGAACCACTTAGTTTGGTATCTACATGGAGTATACCCTGCTCAGGTTCTTTATCAAACCAAAGTAGTATAAATCCTTCTGCGGGAATGGTTGTTAAAGCGGGCGATGTATTAGGAATTTGCCATTTAGTTGGATTATCAAGATCGTCAGTGAGATACATTCCTCCAATATCAACAGGGGAATTATCTGCATTGTATAACTCAACCCAATCATCTGAATCTCCAAATTCATCGAGAATAGTATTAGAATTGGAGGCCATAAACTCATTGATATAAATAGATTGGCCAAAAATAGCCGAACTAAACAACAAGAAATAGCAAATAAGAAGATTGGTTTTAAGCGATTTTAAACTAAAGTTCAGTAAGCCGTTCATTGGATTATAATTTTTTACTTAATACTAAATCTGCTAACACACTAGATTATCTCAAGTGGAAAGCGTAGTTGTCTAAGAGAGTTTTATTTCTCTCAGGGGAAATAAACAGCGGCGAAAAAGATTGAAATATCGGTTAAAGGAGCAGTTAAAACACTCAAAAGCTCTATAAACCACAAAAATACAAATTTAATTTATTTTACATAAAATAAACAATTTCTTTAATAGAGTTTATGACTAGCGATTTTGTATAGGAAGCAAATAGAGGTTTTGAATCCAGCCGAGGAACACCCGGAACCTGCCCGTACGGGCATGGTGAGGATGTGACGA
>CAYTVR010000414.1:0-621 GCA_964441245.1 uncultured Saprospiraceae bacterium
GAGTCGTTCCACCATTTACGTCAAGTGAAATAAAGCCATTGTTGCCTTCATTACAGATCACGTCAGCAGTTGTAGTTGTTGCTGTAATAATTGCAGGTCCAGTAATTTCTACTTGTGTAGAAACTGTACAAGCGTTATCATCTGTAACAGTTACTTCATAACTACCCGCAATCAAGTTGCTTAAGTCTTGAGTCGTTTCACCATTACTCCAAGAGAAAGAGTAAGGAGCGGTACCACCAGCAACAGAAACATTAATCATACCTGTATTTCCTTCGAAGCAAAACAAGTCCATTGTCGTAGCATTCACTTGTAGTAAATTAGGTTCATCAATTGTAGCTTGGTAATTAGCTATACATCCATTTCCGTCTGTGACAACAACAGAGTAAGCTCCAGCAATAAGGCCAGTAATGTCTTCAGTTGTTGCACCATTACTCCAGACGAAAGAGTAGGGTGCAGTACCACCTGAAACTTCTAGATTAATACTTCCATCATCATTGCCCTTACAAGTCACCTCTTCTTTGGTTGAAGCATTAAAGTCGATATTTGTGATACTACAGTCGTAGTAAACACCTGCGTCAAAAGTTAAGTCATCTTGTTGATTGTTAATGATTGTAAAAGGTT
>CAYTVR010000414.1:721-5296 GCA_964441245.1 uncultured Saprospiraceae bacterium
TCGTTAGTATGGTACATACCATCAGGTCCAGCAGCGACTAACTTTACAGTTACGTTGTTTACTCCATTTTCACCTGAATCTTGAATACCATTTCTATTTTCATCTAAGAAAACTTTATCACCAATGTTAGCAGGATCGATAGGTTCGAAGACACCTGCGTCAAAAGTTAAGTCATCTTGTTGATTGTTAATGATTGTAAAAGGTTCTGTTTTACCAAGTGCGTCTACATCAGAATCATTGTCATCATTAGTTGCATCTTTTTGAGTAAAGATGAAACCAGTAGGAATAGTAGTCGGTACAAATTCAATGCAGTACTCACCAGGATTTACATCGCTGAATAAATACTCACCGTTCGTACCGGTTGTTTTTTCTTGAACAATTACATCGTCGTTAGTATGGTACATACCATCAGGTCCAGCAGCGACTAACTTTACAGTTACGTCATTTACTCCATTTTCATTACCATCTTGAATTCCATCTTTGTTTTCATCAAGGAATACTTTATCACCAATGTTAGTAGTCGTAAAGTAACCTGCATCAATATCTGAGTAATCATCTCCAGCTTGTAAAGTTACGATGTCACTCATGGCATCGTTAGTGTTTGGCATAGGTGTAGCGTCTGAGTCTTTTGTTTCGTCCCCTCCTTGGTTGTCTGCGGTTAGTGTTAAGGCCGCACCGTTTGGAGAAGTTGATATTGGAAATTTTACTTTATAGTCTCCAGGTAATAAACCATCAAATGAATAGAAACCTCCATTTGAAGTAGTAGTTTGATCTTGCATGACTCCATTGCCATCTAAAAGCATGACTAGGACTCCATCAATACCAGGTTCGTTATTATCTTTTATACCATTACCATTTAGATCTTCCCAAACCAAGTTTCCTAACTTGGCAGGATTTGCTAAATTGATATTAGCATCACAAGTACAGTTATTCGCATCAGTAATGGTTACTTCATAAGCTCCAGCGGTTAATCCGTTTGTAGTCGCTCCAGTTTGTCCATTACTCCATAAATAAGTATAAGGTCCAACACCTCCAGAAGCGATTGCGTTAGCCGCACCGTCTGTACCGTCGTTGGTAGTCACCTCAGCTACTATCTGAGCGTCACATTGTAAAACATTAGGTTCATCAATAGTTGCGGACGCATTAGTGGTACATGCATTTGCATCAGTAATGACCACAGAATAAGTTCCTGCAGTTACGTTGCTAAGATCTTCTGTTGTTGCGCCGTTACTCCAAGCAAAAGTATAAGGAGCAGTACCTTCGGTGACTGTTAGGTCAACGGATCCATCTGCTTCATTTGCACAAGAGGCATCTGTTTTTGTAGTTGAAGCGGTGTAGTTATCACAAACAGAACAACAAGTGGCTTCAATAGAAATATTATCTAAATCCCAAGCTGAGATTTGTCCTCCATTGCCAATTGCTTGGTAGGACAATAATTCGAATTTGAATGTAGTTGTTTCTGTAATTGAGAATTCTGGGTTACTACTAAAGTCAAAAGTTTCAAGACTCCAGCTATCCGTAGTGGCAATATCAATTTGTTGGAAAATTTCAGTACCATTTTTGGTTACCCTTACTCCATATTTTGTTGGATGATTATTGGTACCTGAATTTCCACTGATGTGGCTAAAGTAATCAGGAGACCATTCGTAGAATTTCAAAGCAGACAACTGTGCTGCTTCCGCTGGATTTAAAGTAACTTCAAATCTGATAGCGTAATCACTATTGTCAGACCAAGAAGTCAATCCTCCTACACCAAAGCAAGTTGCTCTTTCTGAACTACCTTGTCCAGCGATACAAGAGTGAGCACCAGTATTTCTAGTAATTCCAGTGGCTGATACATTCGAACAAACGAATTGTGTTGGATAATCAGGGACAAACTCTGAATAGTCAAAGTTAGTTCCGTCATTATATGACCAACATCCATCCATGTCGTATTTTACAACAGTAGTTGGTGCACAAATAACATCTTCGCAATTGGAAATATCTCCATTAAAGTCACCGTTACCGGTCATATCTCCACTAAAGTTGAACCAACCAGAAAGACCAAAATCATCGTCCTTGACGTTGGCTGCGTCTCCGTATTGGAATCCAAATTCGTAGTCGGTTGGATTATTTGCGATATTCAATGTCTTACCAGCATGACTTCCTGCTCCATAGAAAAAACTGTTAGCAGCATCAACTTCATAAAAAGACCAAAGTGTATGATCTTCACTATTAACGTTGTTGTTTTCTTTAAAAGTTCTTCCTGTAAGAGCTGACCATTCTGCCCAACTTCTTTTTTGAACTAATTTAACATCGACATTCCATTGGTATGAATTGTCTCCTGTTCGATATACCGTACCAGTAATGGTAGCGGTTCCATCTCCAGCTTCTACAAAGCTAAGGCCGGAAGCAGTTGCAGTATAATGTTCTTCGCCAGCCGCATAGTTCATCCAAATTAAACGAGTTACTCCAGGTTGGTTATTTATTTCACCATAATCGGCTAGAGTACAATTTAAATTTTGGGCGAAGCCTATCTGTGTTAGGGAAAAGAACAGAAGTAAGAGGAGGCTTTTGTGAGTTTTTCTTAAGATTTTTTGAGTAACCAATTGTGTCTTTGGTTGTCTCAAGTCGCTCAAGAAGGTATAAGAGCGGTTAAGAAAAATAAGTGCAAGTTTGTCAACTCGCCATAATTGTTTGGTTGATCTCATAGAGAATTATTTGATTAAGTATTTCTAGTTAAAAACAGCAAGTCAAAGTAGACATCTGTTTGTGCTATAAAAAAATTATTAGTTTCTATAAATGTGGGAGGAAAGTTGTTTGATGTTAGTGTTGCTCAAAGTCCTTGAAGAGAAAAGGGGAATTGCGTAAGGGGAGTTAATTGACTTTTTGGAGTGCGGTGTTCAGAAGAGTTTGTTTTTTGTAGAAAAAAATATCGAGGGATAATTGGAAGGGAATAAATATGCGGGAGATAGCTAATTTAATGTAAAATTAATCATTTTCCGAAAGCTTGTCAATTAATAAGTGAAAATAAATTATTTATAATATTGAAATATGTATTAATGTTATATAAAATGATTTTCTTATCGTTTGTTTTTCAGTTGATTACATAAAAGATATATTTTAGTATTAAAAAAATAAATATGTAAAAGTCTTGTTTTTTTTTCTGACAAAAGTCACAAAAGAATTGAATTCGAAAAAAGAGTACATTAAAAGAAATAAAATAAAATTATATCTTTTTGTGACATGTATATAAAATAAGCATAAGGGTAATTTCCTTTGTTTATTAAAAAACTATATAAATTTTGTGACAAATGATCTGAGAATAGGTGAGTATTTTGATTAAATACCTGATTGATCATTTTGAATAGACGGTTAGAAGTAAGGCTAAAATCCTTTTCAATTGATGATTAAAGAATTAGTCTTTAACTTCTTATCATTAGTACTTGTAAAAAGAGTGCCAGAAAATATAAAAACCTCATTTAGCTGTAAATTTATAGTAGAATTGAACTTTTTATTTAAAGAATTTGTACTGGTTGCATGGCGAAATTAAAACTTAGAGGAAGAGATCTTAAAAAGATTGGTTTTTCTTCTGGAAAGATTAGTGCTAGGATTATTGATATTATGCATGTGCATTTTAAGCATTCTGTAAAAGATGAGGTATTGGCTTTATTGAAGAAAATTATTAAAGAACCAGCATCTTATTTAAGTGATCCAATACTTCAGCCTATCGCGGAATTATTGATAGAACATCCCGCCAAGGAAATGTTAGAAGAAATTCCATTAAATGAAGGACCACTAACTTATCCTGCTTACGGGCTAGAAGGAATTGCAGATAATGCTGTAGCTCAAATGGATGTGGCTATGCGTTTACCTGTGTCTGTTGGAGGAGCACTTATGGCGGATGCCCATCATGGCTATGGTTTGCCGATTGGTGGCGTATTGGCGACCAAGAATTCGATTATTCCTTACGGTGTGGGAGTGGATATTGGTTGTCGAATGAGTTTGAGTATTTATGATTTACCGGACACTTATTTGGAACAAGAGTCTTACGTATTAAAAAAATATATTGTTGAGCATTCAAGGTTTGGTCGAAAAGAATTTGATGATCCAATGGATGATCCCGTTTTAGAACGAAAAGAATTTCAGGAAATTCCTATGTTGAATCGATTGAAAAATAAAGCTTATCATCAGATTGGTTCCTCTGGTGGCGGGAATCATTTTGTAGAATTTGGAATTGTAGACATTCCTGAATTAGATGAACAATTAAACGTACCTGCGGGTCGCTATTTAGGTTTGTTATCCCATTCGGGGTCTCGTGGGCTTGGCGCAAATATTTCGAATTTTTATACGAAGGTAGCGATGCAACAATGTCTTTTACCAAAAGCAGCTCAGCATTTAGCTTGGTTGGATATGGACAGCGAAGCTGGTATGGAATATTGGTTGGCTATGAATTTAGCAGGTGATTATGCCTCCGCTTGCCACAGACATATTCATCTTCGAATGAGTCGAGCATTGGGCTGTACACCAATAGCGAAGGTTGAAAATCATCATAATTTTGCTTGGAAAGAAAAAGATGCTGAAGGCAATGAAGTT
>CAYTVR010000415.1:0-5268 GCA_964441245.1 uncultured Saprospiraceae bacterium
TT
Organism: uncultured Saprospiraceae bacterium; assembly: GCA_964441245.1. Taxonomy (GTDB): domain Bacteria; phylum Bacteroidota; class Bacteroidia; order Chitinophagales; family Saprospiraceae; genus JALZUU01. The sequence continues at coordinate 3 of CAYTVR010000415.1, forward strand.
TTTCAAAAAACGTTCTAAACGTTACTTTCTCTGCAATAAGTGTTTGTAATTTAGCTTCATCAAAACCAGTTAACCACTCTATTACTTGATGGAACTCTTCCTTTGTTCTACCATGCTTTTCCAATCTATTCCAGTAAAGGGGATAAATAGTTGCAAAGATCATATTAGCAACTTTTTCATTTTTTTCAGCTGTAACTTTCATTTGATTTTGAATTTGATTTTGAATTTATTGGTGCTAACACGACAGCACAACGCAGTGTCGAAGAACATTTAACCTCTTGAACCCACTCGCAGGCTTTGATTTGTACTCCTTATTACCGCCATTATTTTTTCTATTTCAACTTGTAGTATTTGTTCAATGCATCTATCTTTTCTCCATTGACTTCCTCAAATTCAATAAAATGCCCAATACTATCCTCTTTTACTGACATAATTCCATTTATTCCAATTTTATTGTTGTAAGTTGGAGGTGGAATATCATCAAAATACAATTCAATTAGATACAATCCTTCTTTTTCAATCTCAAATTCGATTTCATTCCCTCCTAATATTCCTGAGATTAATCTATATGGAAACGATTCTTTTCCAATTTTCATCTTTATTGGTTGACTTCCATCAGAGATCGCTCCTGTTTCCACTTTTCCTGTATTCTGATTTAAAACTGTTACTTGAAAATGATCAATTTTTGTTGAGTCATGTCTAAACGCTTTTATCTCTACTTCAACTGAATCTCCTATTGATTCTGTTCTCTGTACTTTTAGTGAATTTTTAGACTTATATTTCTCTTCCTCAGGAATTGGTTTATACGCTATATTTATTTTTCCGTCTTTAATAAAATAACTACCATAATTCCAAGAACTATGTAAATCATACCCCAAGTTAACATATTCTATAAATTCATTTTTTGATATAAACGCTATTCTATTTGATCCACAATTTAAGTTAACCCCATAAGACCCTTTTATTGATTTACATGATACTATAGTACATAATAGCAATATTACAATCATGAATATTTGGTAATTAGCTTTAAAAATCAAATACATTTATTTTTTTATATATTTTTCTTATTGGCGGTAACGCAAGAGTACAGCCCCATTCCGAAAAAAATCTACCCCCTTAAACCAGCTCCCAGACATTGACTTATACTAGTCAATGTAAATTAGTATTTATTTCTGATTTAAGAAAAGCTCATGAATAGTTTTAGCCGTATTCAATGCTGCATTTTTGGGCCTAAGCGCAGTATCAGAAAGCTCAGAAATTACTTTTGATTTATGACCTACGGTTCCTTTTGCATTCCAAATAGTTGGTGGAGCTACGGTCAGATATGCTGAAAAATTGTGATGACCCGACCCTGATCGTTCAACTATGATATGAATAATCCCATGTTTTTTTGACGATGTATTTTGCCTAAAAAGGATCTCTCCGCAAGCATAACCTGCTCTAACACCATGTTATTAATTCTAATTGTGTACAATGCTTGAGTACAACGTAATGCCGAAGAACAACTGCCTTTTGACCACTCTTTCAGGCATTGACTTGTGCTCACTATTATGGTCAGTTTTTTTCTATTTTTTGAATATATTCTCTATTTTCAGAATCTATTAATTTAATAAAATAAATGCCATTTGACAGAAAGCTTAAATCCAAAGCAGTTCTGTTTGCATTAATATTAGACCATTCTTGTATTAAGTCCCCTTCTGTTGAGAAAAGATATAATTTACTCATTAAAGCATTTTTCAAAAATAAATTGACCTCTAATTTTAGAGGGTTTGGATAGACTTCAAAATCGTGTGTTTTTCCTAGGTCAAATAATGAACTTGTGGTGGTTGAATATTTAACAATACTATTCACTATTTGATTATCAGCTTGATTGAACCATCCTCCAACATATAATTCACTTTCATGAATATGAAGAGGAAGAATATTATCATTAAAAACTCCTCCCACGGTAATCCAATCGTCATTCTCTAATTTTCGGATAACATTTATTGAAAGGTTTGGGTTGGATGTTTTCATTCTGCAGGCGACGAATAATTCACCATTAATCTCGCGAACATCGCTGATATCATGAAACAGTGTATCTCCTATCGAGGTAATTGAGTTGCCATCCCAGTAAGCTAGATTAATTATTGGAATGTTATTTATAGTATCTTTTGACCTGAAATAAAGCTTCTCGTCTATTACTCTTATCAGGCTTACACTCTTGTTGTCAAAAAGACTGTCTAGGTCTTCCCATTCATTATTATCCCAAAGTTGTAATTTCCTCCTGAATATATTATTCCATGTACTATCATTAATTTGGATTGACTCTTGAATTTGATGACATACAACCAATTGATTTTGAAAAACGTCCATTTCGATAATAAGACTTGGGATTCCATCTCCAACATTTTGCCAATTTTCTCCATCCCATTTAGCAATATTTTTCGCTTGTTGATCCGTCCCTACATATTCAAATTGTCCTCCCGCGTAAAGGTAATCTCCATAAACTTTAAGTTTTTTAACAGAATTCCAATCGCCCAAAATAAACTGTTCCCCTTGCTGTTTCCATTCTTCATTTTCCCATTTTAAAACTTTAGTTGGACTACCATTTGATCCGTTAAAATCTCCACTGGCATAAAGTTGACCAGCGTAAACTTCCATCGTAATAGGAGAGAATATTCCCCAAATACTATTCGTGTTATTCCAATCTTGGCCATCCCAATAATATACTCCTCTAGAAGATGGTCCTAATCTTCCAGATGCATATAAATTATCTTCAAAAGATAACAAATCATATACTTTTCCACCAACACCATCTCCAACATTCACCCATTCTTGAGAAAAACTATGCAACGTAATTAATTGAAGAATTAGAAATAATTTTAGCCTTTTCATTTTTTGATTTTTTTCGCGTATGACTCCGTCCCTAGTATTAGCTTGCGGCCGACCGCAGAGAGGTTGGAAACTAACGCTAAGCGCTCTGCCCTTACATTACATTTATTAACATTAAAGGGGGTAAGCCCTTAGAAAAAGGAAGTAAGTTGAACCATGTTCTGCGCTAGGAATAATATTCTAATGCACATTTATATATTCTTTTGTCAGAAGGAAATTTACTTATATCCTCAATACCTTTGGACACTTCTCCGCAAAAATTATCTGCTAGATATTGAAGCTCCCTCGGCAAGGTATATTCCTCCTCAAAAAGTACGTAAAGAATATTTTTTAATTTGAAGATTTTATTTTCGTTGTTCATTTTTTCTAATTGGCTACAACACAAAGGAATGTATGTATCATCAGATTATCCTTCCCTAGATTTTAACTCACCACTATCAAAAACCTCTAACAACATTTTTACATACAAGTATCTAAAACGCTTTACTTTTCAGAACAAAACCTGAAGCTTCGATAAACTAATCGGAATTAATTATTACCTAGTTATTATCATCTTTTTCATGGCCATTTGTTCTTCAGTTTTCAACATAACCAAATACGTCCCTTGGGAATAGTCATTTAAGTCAAGTTCAAACTGGCCGTTTTGTAGATTATCTTTCATCGAATATATTTCACGTCCTAGCATATCTATAATTTTTAACTCGATATTTGTTTTGGTAATAAAACTAACCTCGATTATAGTAGAAGCATGTACTGGATTAGGATATATTGCAAACTGAACCAAATCCTGTATTCCTGTTAAGCCAGTAGTGCCTTGAAAAACCATTTCGCAAAAATTCGCCTGGCAGCTATTGCTATCTGTGATTGTAACACAGTAATTTCCTGATGAGAGCGAATTGAGATCTTCCGTAAGGGCTCCATTATCCCACTGATAAGTATAAGGCGGTGTTCCTCCATTAACCGTTAAATCTATTGCGCCATCATTAGAATTGGGGAGACTTTCAGCAGTTACAACTCCTGTCGAGTTAATCAAAGAAGGTTGGGTAATAGTAATGGATTGCTCGACCTCGCATTCATTAGCATCAACAACAGTTAATTGATAATTACCAGCCGGTAGATTCACAATTTCCTGTTGAGTAGCGTTATTTGACCATTGATAGGTAAAAGGAGGCAAACCACCAGAAGGCATGATGTTGATGTAACCATCTGAAAGACCATTACACGAAACGTTAGCAGTAGAATCTGATAAAGTGATTTCGGAGTAAACTGGAAAAAGTTTAACCACCCAGAAATCCCTAAAGCCAAGATTTATTGAGACATCTCCATCATCTGATTGTGACTCTCCAGCAATTATGAATCCATTATCGGAAGTCTGTTGAATTGAATTTGGGAAATCGCTTCTACTGCCTCCCAATGCCTTTTGCCATTCTATGGTCCCCAAATTATTTAATTTTACAATCCAATAATCACCGTTTCCATCATTCCCTGTTACATCGCCATCAGATGAGTTCGAAACCCCTGCAACAATATATCCACCTTCGCTTGTTTGTTGAATGGATGTTGCAATATCATTAGAGCTTCCTCCATATGATTTTTCCCATTCTAAGTTCCCAAGGTTGTCTATTTTAATAACCCAGTAATCAATGTTACCAAGACTTACAGATACATCACCATCGGTTGACATTGATCTGCCTGCCATGATGAAACCACCTTCAGCTGTTTGTTGGATAGAAGTTCCTATATCCGAATCGCTTCCACCATAAGATTTTTGCCAAATCAAAGACCCTTGGTTATCTAATTTTACAACCCAGTAATCAAAAACACCTTGATTTCCTGTTACATCGCCATCTATTGATATTGACAAACCACCAACAATATAACCACCATCAAAAGTTTGTTTTATAGCGTTTGCATTATCAAATAGACTTCCTCCATATGATTTTTCCCATTCTAAATTTCCCAAATTGTCCAATTTTACAATCCAGTAATCATTGCCGCCATAATTTACAGTTACATCACCATCTACCGATCTTGTAGATCCTGCGACAATGAATCCTCCATCATTAGTTTGTTCAATGGATTCTGCAATGTCACTGGCACTTCCTCCTAATGATTTCTGCCATTCTAATATTCCAAGACTGTCTATTTTAACAATCCAATAATCCTTGTCTCCATGATTTCCAGTAACATCCCCATTAGATAAATTTGAGTACCCTGCCAGAACGTATCCACCATCTGATGTTTGTTGGATGGAATTTGCATATTCTTCACCAATTCCGCCATATGATTTTTCCCATTCTAAAATTCCAAGATCGTTTAATTTCGCTAACCAGAAATCAAAACCCAAAATAGATCCTGTTACGTCTCCATTCACTGACTGACTATACCC
>CAYTVR010000416.1:0-5245 GCA_964441245.1 uncultured Saprospiraceae bacterium
CTGTAAAAGTTACAGTTTGTGGACCATCAGTAACATCAATAACTTGAGGTGAAAAATCAAAAGATACTATCTCAGGCGGAGTAGTGTCTTGAGAAAATAGGTGAACTGAAAATAGTATAAAGAGAATGAGATGTAATTTTTTCATGTTGTGATGATTGGTTTAAGTATTGATTTTTCTTTAGAATTTTATGTTCTATTATTATTGGTAGTTATTTAGCCATTGTTATGTTTTCGTTCTTCATAAGAATTTAATCTTATGCTCAATCCCGATTTTTATTTTTTCTTCCAGACTTGCATCCAATTCGATTTCATTCATCTTATTAAAGAACTCTTCAAAATTTTGCCCTGGGATAACATAATTCAGCACTTTTGCCGTTTCATTTCCAACTGTTTTAATTCCGTGTTTTATTCCTCGTGGCAAATAGATAATATCACCCTTTTTTCCCTTGATAGTTTTCTCTCCTAAAACCAATTCAACATTTCCCTCCATCACGTGAAATATCTCATCTTCTAATTCGTGAATATGAAGCGGAACGGCGCTTCCTTTGGGCATTATTCCCTGCACAAGATAAATATCGCCATCAGTTTCTTTAGAGCTCAAAATTACATTCCTCAGTCCGCCTAAAAAGGTGTCAGATTGATTTTCGGTTGATGATATTTTCGGTATTCTGTTCATATTTTCAAAGTTGTCGCTAATGATGCTCAACGGTCTAATATAAGAATATTAGCAGATTAAAACACACTTACTTTCGATTCACAAGATACTTAATTAAACGCAAAACCGGTTTTGATTAGAACCCAAAGTGTGTATGAGAAAATGTACAAAGAGTTAAAATATAAACCGTCCTGATTATTATTCACTCCAAAATCTTCCAGCTCTAGGATTCAATAAAACCCCTTTAGATTTCTCGACTGCGCTCGAAATTAGAGACAGTTAAATCATTCTCGATTCCTTGGCTATGCTATCTATGGCAATACAAAAATGCATTTTGTCGTACACACTATTTCACATAATGATAAATATAAAATTAAAAAAAGCTTATATTTATTTACCTAATAATCGTCATCGAAAGGTACACTTTCCGCTGGGAGTAACTTGAAAAACTGAATAGTCACTATTATATATCTAATAAAAAATGAAATATTTTTCTATAAATCTATATCTCAAGATGATTAATTGCGCCATTGCAGAAGGCATGTCTAGAGATGATTTTATGGATTTATCTACTTCAATAGATGAAGCAAAACATTTACAAGTTGTTGCTGCTGAAGAATTTCTAGATTTACATGAGCTACTAGATGATAGACTTGGACCTGGATTTGGAGTTCGCGTAGGTCAGCAAATGGTTATTGAGGATTATGGCGTATTAGGTCTATCATGGCGAACTTGTCATAGAGTAGGTGAAATCTATGAGCGTAGTGAACGTTATTTTAAGCTTCTCTCAAATACTTTTGTCTGGCAAGTTAAAGAAGAAGGAAACATCTCTCATGTACAACTTAATAGGGAAGCACTACGCAGGGGTATGGAACTATCTACAGAAGCTAGTCTATCTGCTACAGTAGTCGTACTGCAGGCCATGGCAGAAAAAGATATCTCTCCTGTCCAAGTAAGTTTTAAACACAGCCCGCCTAGAGATTTAGCTAGCTTTGAAGCAGCTTTTAAATGCCCGATACTATTTAATCAATCTCAATACTCCATTAGCTATCAAACTTCTGATTTAAATTTAAGAACGGCTAAGGCCGATGCTAGTATTAATGAATATTTATTGCAACAAGTGGATGAAAAATCCAAAGGCATAAAAATACCAGGCAGTAAATTTGTGCGAGATGTAGAAGCATTGATTAAAGATGCTCTTCCTTCTGGAATCCCTAGCATTCGTCACATCAGTGACCTTACGGCCATGAGCAATAGGACACTAACTCGAAGACTAACAGAAGCTGGTGTTACGTATCGTGATTTAGTTAAAAAAACACAAGAAAAAATAGCGAAGGAAATGTTGAGAAAAAATACACAAAGTATCGGCGATATAGCTTTCCTAACAGGTTTTTCTGAACAAAGTGCATTTAATCGTGCTTTTAAAAAATGGACAGGTAAAACTCCTTCTGAATTTAGAAAAAACATCTAGACTCTTCCTTTTGGCGCAAAATGTCAAAAGATTGTCCTCAAGTGTCAAAAATCTCAATTGAGCACTACCCATCTTTGTATCATCGATATTAAAACAAAATCTGATGATAAATTTAGAAAAACTTATAATAACACTTTTACTTTCTCTTGCGGTGGGTAACATTACAGCCTATCAACCTAAAGATAAAGATATAGACATTCCACTTACAGCTAATTCGGTAGGTAATGTTTCAACCAATTTGATTACGAATACTTTTCATCTTCTGGAAAGTCCAGATAAAGACTGGGAATGCATAAAAGTTAAAAGGACGCTTTACCTAGGAAGAAAAACTGATTGTCTGCACCACACCTTATATATTCTTAAACAAAATCCAGAATTTGATTCTCTAGACCTCTATCATCTAAAAGTTTAGACATTCAAAAGTGTCATACTCCCCCATCTTAATATAATCGACTTATACATTTCTAATTTCAATCAAAACACAGTAGCTGTGAAAAAACTATTGATCATATCACTATTATTTGTTCTATTCCTAAGTTGTAATAAGGCAGTCATTGACTTGCAAAGACAATTCAATATCGGCGCTTTACCAGAAGTTGTTCCAGCCCCATCTGATAACCCGATAACGAGCGAAAAAATTGAATTGGGAAAGAAGCTCTTTTTTGACCCAATACTTTCATCTAATAATAGAATCTCGTGTGCTACTTGTCACTCCCCTTTGAAAGGGTTTGCGGATGGAATGGATAGATCTAATGGATTTTCAGAAGGAATAAAAACCAAAAGAAATGCCCCAACGATTTTAAATGCCGCTTTTAATGGTATCGACTTTGCTGGAAATTTTGACCCAAAAAACAGTCCTCAATTCTATGATAACCGAGCTCACTCCTTGGAAAAACAATGCATAGGTCCTTTGCTCAATCATGATGAAATGAATGGTACAGAATTACCTGAAGAGGAGTACATAGAATTAATAGCGCAAGAAGTGACCAGTATAAAAGCTTACCGAGTGCTATTTTATAAAGCATTTGCAGATTCTACCGCTTCCATTGATCGTATTACCAAAGCTATTGCTACCTACGAACGTACATTGATCACTCCCAACTCTCCTTTCGATCGCTACATGAGAGGAGAATTAAGCGCCATGACTGAAAAACAGCTAAAAGGAATGAGGGCATTTATATCCACTGGATGCAACAATTGTCATTCAGGGCCAATGTTCAGCGACTATAAACTTCATGTACTTGGTGTAGATGAGCATTCTGGTTTGGAGAGTTTTGATAAGGGAAATGGAATCTACGCCTTTAGAACAACGACCTTGAGAAACCTTTCCTATACTGCTCCATATATGCACAATGGTAGTGAATCATCTATTCAAGAAGTAATGCGTTTTTACCAAAGAAAAAAGAGCAAGCATCCAGAAGTTTCAAAGAGCGATCTAGCACAGGAATTTAGAGATCTTAAACTCAATCCTCTCAATCGATCCAAAACCAAAGAGATTATTGCTTTTCTCGAAGCGTTAAACGATCCCAACTTTGATCAATCTATTCCTACTAGCGTACCTAGTGGATTATCGATCAATTAACTTATAGAAGAAGGACTGCAATCTTATCAAAGTACAATCATCGAAAAATAACAACATCATTTATTCATATAGTTACAACCACTAAAACTTCAAACAATGGAATTTAAAATAAAACTTATCGCACTAATGCTAGGTATATTATTTACTGGCCTCACTGCTGGTCTATGCTTTACTTGGTCTAATGCCGTTACTCCCGGTATTAGCAACCTTGATAATATAAGCTTCTTAAAATCTTTTCAAGCCATGAATAGAGCAATCATTAATAAGAGTTTTATGATCGTCTTTTTTGGTCCTGTTATAATACTCTTTTTGAATGCTTATCTATTCAGGAATGATAGCATTAGTTTCTGGCTATTTCTTTCGGCTGCAGTACTCTTTTTTGTTGGAATCGGTTTAATAACCATTTTTGGAAATGTTCCATTAAATGAAATTTTAGATAACTCCAGTTTAGATGCGCTCTCAAAAATCCAATTGCAAGAGCTTCGAAACACATTTGAGGAACCTTGGATTCGTTGGCATACCATTAGAACACTTTCATCATTTGGTGCTTTTGTGCTTCTAATCATAGGAATGCTCTACTCAAAATAAAATAAAGTTTCAGCTATTAAAAATAAATAATTAATCAAAAAACGAACAGATATGTCATTTTTCAAAAATTTAGATGCGTTTTCAGATATTACTGATATCACTTGGAATGATCGTAAACGATTAGGTCCTTTAGACAAAGCCTCACAGGAAATTATGCGTGGGAAATCACGCTTTACAAATGCTCAAAAAGAAGTCTTTGCCGCTTACGTTTCGGGCTTAAATGCTTGCTCATTCTGCTACGGTTCACATGCAGCTGCTGCTAAAAATTTTGGCGTGGATACCAATATTATTGAAGTACTAATTGAGGATATCGATACTGCTCCTGTTAATGAAAATGAAAAGCCCATTTACAAGTACCTCAAGAAATTAACGCTAACACCAAGTAAACTTATCCAAGAAGATGCTGATGCTGTTTTTGCCTTAGGATGGTCAGAAAAAGATTTACAAGATGTAATTCTCATAGGTTGTCTATTCAATTTTTACAATCGCTTATTAGATGGTCATGGAGTCAAGGGAAGTCCTGCTATTTATCAGTTTGGTGCAGAACATTTGCATAAAAAGGGCTATAGCGTGCCTTGGTTTATAGGCTATATCAAAGGCTTTATCAAAAAGAGTAAAATAAAAACGCTTCAGGCACATGAATCATAAGTAATATCAATTTAAAAATAAACAACAATCATGAAAAAATTAAAAACTATCGTCATCGGAATTATGATCTGGATTATTGAAATAAGTATTTACACAATTTCCTTCTACTTTCCAATTTTAGAGGACCTGGAACTGCAGGCAAATATTTTACAGTTTTTGGGAGTACTACCCCTAATATGGTTTGAAGAAAAACAATACTTCAGGATTCAAGGCTCTACAAAAAGATACTGGTTAGGTTTAAGTTATTTTTTAACAGCAACAGTATTAGATACTCTATTTACGGTCATTGCCTAAAGGTACC
>CAYTVR010000417.1:0-5200 GCA_964441245.1 uncultured Saprospiraceae bacterium
CAAAGATAAAGATGTCCTTGACCACTACGATATTTGCCCAAGTAAGTGGAACCATCTCGATAAGAAAGTAATTTTTCTTCTTGTCTACTTCCGAAATTAGTCAATTTATAATTCCCTTGCGTAACGGGTAATTTTAAGTTTCGATTACGGTTTTCAAATACATCATTGAAAATAAATTCATCTGTATTAATTTGAGCCACCTTTCGTTCTGTCGCATCAAAGGCTTGGTATTCATTGGCTTGAAAAGCAGATAAGAAGTTTCGATAAGCATCCAAATTAGCAGAGGGACCTGGAAAGACCAAAAGGTTTCCACCATTTTTGACATATTGATCTAATTCACTGGCCAATCCTGAAGAAACATTTTTCAAGCCATTGATAATAATTAATTGATGGTTAGAAAAACTAGAATAATCCAGATTTCGACTGAGTTGATTATTGATTTTAAAATAGTTGATTCCTTTAAAGGCAGCATCTAAATATTTATCAGAAGTCGCTTCATTGATCACTAAAATATTGATTTCCTCTGCTACGTTGTACGTAAAAAAGTAGGTATCATCAAACTGTATAGGGTAATCGGTAATATTCAATTCTGCTTCATGCCAGCCCGTTCTTAGAATAGTCATATTGATCGTATCAGTTACCGCAGCTCGAGCAGGAATGGATAAAGTACCAACGGGTTTGACCTGACCTTCATGTTTGACACTTAGGCGAATATTCTCTGCGTTTTGGTCACTATGGTTTTTTACTTTAATCACTAAAGTATTGGTTTGATTGAGCATCTGAACAGGCGCATCAAACCAACAAGAATCAATACTGATGTTTTTTTCTTGAACCGATTGTAAGGGAATAAAATTAAGTTCTACTAAAGAATCTGCGTAAGCTTCAATATCCGTCGTATTTTTTTGAAAATCAGAAATAACATAAGCTACTTTGTTTTCAATTTTCCCTGTATTTAAAGCTTGCTTTTGTCGGCTGATCACCTTGGACAACTCTTTGACCGAAGGGGTAATTTTGATTTCATCAATTAAACTCAATGCATCTTCCTTACTGACCAATCTTTGGTGACGACCTTCAAAATCATTGGTCAATATCTGGATACGATCCTCGACGGCATATGCTTCTACAATTTCTCGGGCACGTTGTTTGGCTTTTTCTATTAATGGAACGTCTTCACTTAAAGCACTCATGCTAAAAGAATTGTCAATAAATAAACTGACTGCTTTTTCTCCTTTTTTAACTGCGGTATCTTGGGGGATAAAAGGCTGAGCAAAAGCAAGCACCAATGCTGCCATTGCCAACAAACGCATCAATAAAACTAAGAGATTTTTTAGTCTTTGACGAGCACTAGTTTCTTCTTTGATTTCTTTAAGAAATCGAACATTCGTAAAATAAACTTTTTTAAATCTTCGAAAAAAGAATAAATGAATGATGATAGGAATCGCCAATGCTAAAAGCGCATATAAAAATGTTGGATATAAAAATTGCATAGAAACGTGGTTAATCTATTTTCGGGACAGAAATTGACTATAATATCAATTCTTAATCAGAGTAATTTTAATGAAACTCCTCCTTCAAAACAGCGTAAAATTAATAATATTTTACTGGCATTGCTGATTTTTTAGAAAATGTGATTTTTGGCAAATAAATCAGCTTTGTTTTTAACGGAAAGGTGTCATAAAAGTTTTGATTTCAGGACTCTTCCTATTGAAGCGTGTGTCAGACAGGATTAGGATAGGCAAGATGAGGTCATCTTATTGACTTAAAAAAGTCAATAATAACAGATAAGGCTTTACGCTATAGCAAAGACATCAAATGATCAGCATTTAGGATTTCGCATAGGAATATCCCGAAAGACTGTTATTTAAAAGGATTTTTTAATAGATATGGTGGGAAAATCGTTGTCTATCAACGAAAAGAAAAGTTATAGATGATTACAGTTCATTTGCTGCTACTAATGGTGTAGCTTTCTGAGTTGATTCTATTTCAGCTTGAGGAGCAATTTCAGCTGTTCCCATATTGATTACGGATTTTACAGTATAGAAAATTCCTGCCCAAAGGAAAGAAGAGAAGAACAACCCATAAAATAAACCTCTAAAAAACGATAATTTAAGCATAGTAATAAGCATTTAGTAATTGTAAAATGACTTTTGCAATTAGATTTCATTACCAAAGAGAGCGTGTGAATGGATTTATGTAGGTAGGTCTGTTAGACTTTAGAGTAAATTAAAAACGGTTTTTGGTAAAATTCTTTTGCTAATATATACAAATATTTCAAAATACTGCGACTTTTCGCATAATTATTTGTTTTATATCAACTCTTACCAAATATATTTTTAAATCATGCCTTCCTTTTCCTTGCTCTTCTAATTGTTAAAAGTTAATAAACTAAACGCGAAAACCATGCCATCAAAAAACATTAAATCATATATTATTTATTCAAATTTAATTTTTAAATCAATTTCACCTGTCACATATATTATCAAAAACCTGAATAAAACACCAATAATATAATTCATAAAGCCCCACTTTAGCTTAGCTAAAAGACCAAAATCCTAAATTTTCTGATTATTTTAAAAGTGAATGGTTTAATATATAAAAAATGTACGATATGAAATATCAATAGGACTTATAGGACCAAGCCCAAAAGTTTTATCTAAGAATCGTAATATCTCCTTTAAAGATCTTCGTTTCTCCATCTATAAATTCAATTTCTGCTACATATACGAATACTCCAGGATTAACAATTTGACCATCTAATATGCCATTCCAACTATGCATGGGATCATTTGGCTTAAAGCCAAAATCTGCATGTACTAAAGCTCCCCAGCGATTAAAAATCTTAAAGCTCCTAATGATCTCTACGCTATTATCAGCAAAAATCATATGCACATCATTATTTCCGTCCTGATTAGGGGAAAAAGCATTTGGAATATAAATAAATCGATCCTTTGCAACTCGGATATTGACCTCATCTGCAGCCAAACAGCCATTTTCATTACTAATAGAAATTCCGAAAGCACTCGTGATGAAGGGCATAACAACTGGATCAGTACAATTAGCGCACTCTTCATCCAGCCCGGTCCAAATCAAAGTATCTAAATCATTGAACGGAAGATTAATCATTGCATTCAATTGAGTGCTATCCCCCAAATCAATCAGTTGATCCTCCCCTAAATTGACCTCTAAGGGTAAAGGTGTATTGATCGAAATCAAGTCTTGCGAAGTACAACCATTGACATCTTCAGTTTGAATCATATAATTACCTGAAGATAAATTGGAAAAGAATGGTTCATTTTGGAATCCCTCATCATTTAAAGCATAAATATAAGGAGCCGTTCCTCCAATAATGGAGTCCACAAACAAAACTCCATCATCGGCACCAAAACAATTGACATCAGCAAGCTCCAAAATTAAATCTATATCAGGTGGTGCCGCCAATGATATAGATGCGGTATTCGTACATCCAAAATCGCTGGTAACGGTAAGCGTATAATTTCCTGCGACTAAATTATCAATCACACTTCCAGTTCCTCCATTACTCCAACTAAATTGAGCACCACTAGAAGTGGAAGTAGCACTCGCCTCTCCGTCATCACTATCTGCGCAGCTGACCGCAAAACCATTAAAATCGCTGGTCACAGATATATCCGCTTCTACCCTATTCACGGTGACCGTAACGGTTGCAAAAGGAAGAATGGCATCACAGGGATTGCCCGAAGCGTTTAAAGATTCTATGGTGTAAATGGTAGTCACTGTTGGATTAACCTCAATCGTTGCTCCATCTAAAATATTGGTTAAAGGAATATTGGCACCACTTCCATCAGAAATAATTAAATCATACGTACTTGCTCCTTCTAGTACAAAATCAAGATTGGCTTCTTCTCCTTCACAAATAGATTGTTCTCCAAAAATAGATCCTACAATTCCATTATTAAAACTAAGATTGATATCGACGATAGAATCACAGCCTGCAAAACTTTGTAAGGTTTCTGTCCCGATTGGATTCATTTCATCATAAATATTACCATTGATATTAATCGCATATCCATCTCCAACACAACCTTGATAAGATTCTATTCCTGTTACAAAACTGTTGAATTCTAAACTGATGTTAATCAAAGAATCACAACCCACTGCATTGGTGAGCATTTCTGTTCCTATCGGATTCACTTCATCATAAGTGACACCATTGACAACCACACTATACCCATCATCAAAACAACCACTATACGTTTCTTCTCTGGCAGAAGAAATATTGAAAATTAAATCGATGTTGATCGTACTATCGCAAGCGACGCTATTGAGTAAAACTTCGACACCAGTCGGATTCGTTTCATCGTAGATATTTCCGTTAACATTGACTGAATATCCATCTCCTTGACAGCCAGTATAAGTTTCTAATCGATTGCTCGGTGTCCCGAAAATAAGGTTGATCGTTACAATAGAATCACCTCCCATCGAATTGACCAAAGTTTCTATTCCTGTTGGATTGTTTTCATCATAAACAACTCCATTGACATTGACAGCATAAGCATCGCCTTGGCAACCGGTATAGTTTTCTTGTCCCGTGATTACATTTCCAAATATCAAATTAATTATTACTGTTGAGTCACAGCCAAAAATATTGGTCAAGACTTCTACACCTGTTGGATTCGATTCGTTGTAAATCATTCCATTGACATCGACGAAATATCCATCACCACTCGTACCGGTATAATTTTCAGCGCCCGTAGCATGCTCAAAATGGTAAACTAGATCAATACTAACAATGGAATCACAACCAATATTATTCATTAAAATTTCTGAACCTGTAGGATTGTTTTCATCATAAACAACTCCATTGACATTGATTGCATAAGCATCGCCCTGACATCCTGTGTAATTTTCAAATCCTTGTGTCGGTGTACCGAAAAACAACTCAATGACCACTGTCGAATCACAGCCTGATGTACTTAACAAGTTTGCTGTACCTGTTGGATTTCCTTCGTCATAAATAATTCCATCAACCGTCACCGCATAGCCATCCCCTTGACAGCCCATATGGTTTTCTTGCATCATAAAACCAGTACTAAAATCTAAAGCTATCGTAACGGTAGAATCACAACCACCTACATTTTGCAAGGTTTCCATTCCTGTTGGATTAGCTTCATTGTAAATAGTTCCATTGACTAAAACAGCGTAAGCATCACCAAAGCAACCG
>CAYTVR010000418.1:0-5188 GCA_964441245.1 uncultured Saprospiraceae bacterium
TATTATTTTCAAAATATAATTTCCGTCAGTTAAGCTAGAAATATCAATTGTACCAAAAGAAGATTGTTTTACTGCCTTTCCAAGCTCTGAATAAACCACTAATGAAGCGATCAATTCATTTGAGGATTCAACTTTTACGATGCCACTAGTTGGATTTGGAATTACTGTTAATCTAGCGCTAAATTCTTTGTCAGAAACACTACTGATACTGGAGTCAATAACCGTTACAACAGCAGTAGCAGTTCCGAAATTATTATTACTGTCTTCAACAGTTAATATTACATTGTATACCCCAGGAGTATTGAAAGATGTTACATCCAGAAAAAGTTCACTGATCTCACAGTTGTCTGAAGATCCGGCATCAATTTGATCTGGACTAATACTAATAGAAGCTGCACCATCCAGATCAATGGTAATATCTTGACTTATTGCAATCGGGTTTGTGTTATCTGCTATGATTACATTCTGAGTTTGAACGAAGGTGTTTCCATCGTTGTCTTCATAGGTCCAGTTAACAATCGTAGTGTCTTGACTTGTAATGGGCAATGAAGTTTCATGAGTACCAACAATTGTTCCGCTACAATTGTCAAATGCTTCTGGTGCGGGTAATTCTGTCACCTCACATTCTGCATTTATATCAGAGAGTACTTCCATGCTACTTTCAGGAGAAAGCGTGTCTAGTACCATAATTGCAGCTAGGCAACTATTAGAATTATCAAAATCGTCGGTAACAGTAAGGTTGGCATTGACTGTTCCAATATTTGTACAATCAAAGATATTGACATCAATATTGTAATCAACAATTTCTACATTATCAGTCGAACCATTATCTAGATCAATCGCTTCAATTGTGGCGTTCCCATTCTCATCTAAATAAACCGAAATATCTTGACAAATGGCCATCGGTGGAATCGAATCTAGTTCTACAACAGTTGTCGTTACCATATTGGTCACCACCGCTTCATTAAAGTCAAAATAAATATCAGCTTGATTTGTAAAAACAGTACCAAGCATAGCATTGGCATCAGGTTTAATTTTGTATGCAATAAAGCCATGGGACTCCGGCTCATTGGAAGTACTATCAGGTAAATTAATATTGTCAAAAATAAAGGAGACTTCATTTCCCTCTACAATCTCTACAAGGTGGGTATGGCTACTTGACTCCATCTGAAAGGTATTCCAATCTAGATCGTCATCTAATACATTTTCTACTCTTACATTGATTGCACTTGCTGTTCCAGTATTTTGAAATCGAATAATGTAATGTAAATAATTATCAATTTCCTCTTCCAAAATTTTATCCCCTTCTAAAACTCTGATATCATTGGGATCAAAACTACCCTCTGCAACCTGGTCAAATATGTGGGTATTATCTGAAGGTTCGTAGTCACCTGCAATCGGTGTAATGGAAGTTGTATAAGTAAGAATGTCATCGTTATTAGTAATCGGAGGAGCCTCCAGCATAAAATCCAAATCAATAAACCTAGTTTCAAACAAATCTAAATCTACGTAATCAAATGTAACACTGTTGCTTGATTGTGATGCAACTGTTTCGGAAGCTTGAGAAAAGAAAACTTTAGTATCGTCAAAGTCAATTGTAATCGATCCACTTTGCACCGTAGTACCTGTGTTGTAAAAAACAATTTGATAATGTGCTAGAAAGCCCGGTCGGGCTATGCCTAATGGGTAAATACTAAGTCGGACATCATTAATGGTTTGATTAGGCGTAAGGCAAAAGTCATTGGACAGGGTATTACCAAGGTCGGTAAAGCTAGAGGTAAACGAAATCGGTGTAGCATCGTAATAAGTAGGTAATTCGATGGAGGTTGTAAAATCACCTAGCCCAGGATATAATTGATAAACACCGTTTGCAATGCTAAAGGTACTTAATTCGTTTGTACCATTGTCTGAAATAATTTTAATGTTAGAAGCTTTAACATCATTGACATCACAGCCGTTGACATCCGTATCAATGATTACAATTCCGTTGACTTGATTTGAAGTCGGGATTAAGTTTTCTATCCAACCAAGTGTCGCCACCAAACCAGCATAAGCAACATCTACATCGCCATCACCATCCTTATCGAAGGCATGTACTTTTCTTGTTATCAATTCGTCATCTGAAAAAGATTGAGGTGTACCAAAGTTACCGAGACCGTCAATGTTTTCTATCCAAGAGATGAAATGGGGGGCATACATTCCAGCAACAATATCGTTGTCACCATCACCATCAATGTCAGCAAAAAAAGCGGAAACAGCCCCAGTACTAGGAAGAACAACATTCTCGTCAGAAAAGCTCCCCAGCCCATCTTCATTTCTATACCAAACTAATCTGTTGCTTAGACTAGAAACAATATCCATATCGCCATCACCATCCACATCTGCAGCGTGTGCGGAATTAGCGGAAGTAGCAGTATCCGAGATCATTTGAGCCGGACCAAAACCTCCGAGTCCATCTGTATTTTCGTGCCAAACCACCTGGTTCAAGCCTCTTAGGCCATAGTGAACATCTAAATCACCATCGCCATCCAAATCAGTAAGATAAAGCTGATCACACGATCCTCCAGTGGAACTAAACTCTTGTTTTGCAGAAAAATTAGCTTGACCATCTAGGTTCTCAAACCATCCAACAGAATTTAAAGTAACGATTACGAGATCCATGTCTCCATCACTATCAACATCACCAGTTTCTACGCTAAAGACAAGAGAAGGCTCGATAGAAATCAGGTGTTCTGTTTCAAAATCACCATCATTAGTGTTTTCATACCAGGCCAATTTATTATCGTCTATAGAGGCAGAGATTACATCATTATCACCATCACCATCTAGGTCTGCAGCAGTAACAGAAAAAGCATCCATTGCATTACCGGAAATGAGTTGTTGGTTCCCAAAATCAGTTGAGCCATTCGTATTTGGATACCAGGCAATTTTGTTATCGTGTCTGGAAGCGCTTAAGATATCCAAGTCACCATCATTATCCATATCTGCTGCAAAAACATCATAAGGTGTATCTACTCTAAAGGTGATAATAATTTCTTCACTAAAAGTTGCTTGCCCATCTAAATTTCTAAACCATGAAATCTTATCATCATCTGACGAAACGGAAAAGACATCCATATCCCCATCTAGGTCAATGTCTTCGGCATAAACAGCTTGTGCATTCATTGACTTAGTGGATATAACTTGCTTGGGACCAAAAGCACCTTGTCCATTTGTATTTTCATACCAAGCTATCGTATTGTCATCTTCTGATGAAGAAAGTACATCTACGTCGCCGTCGCCGTCTAGGTCTGTTGCAAATACAGAAGTAGCAGATTCTGCTGTTGTTGTAATCACTAGCTGATCACTAAAATCACCTAAACCATCTAAGTTTTCATACCAAGCGATTTTGTTATCACCAGAAGAAGCAGAAAGTAAATCTTGATCGCCGTCACCATCAATATCTGCAGCAAAAACACCTCTTGCGAGTTCAGTCTCATCCGATACGAAACGATAAGAATAAATACCAAATTGTAGATTGTTTTCATACCAGCCAATAACGCCATTTTGTGAGGATACCATAAGAACATCTTTTTCTCCATCTCCATTCAAATCTGAAATGTGTAAATCTAATACGTAGCTACCATTTCCAACAGGAAGCGCGTCACCAAGGAAACTTCCAGAACCACCATCATTACTCCACCACTTTACATTGCTATTATATAAAGAAGAAGCCACAGCATCGACGTATCCATCTAAGTTCATATCATCCAGTAATACGTCTTGCGGACCATCAGCTTCGGAACTGAGATTACTTGGTGGCCCAAAAGTCCCAAGACCATCCAAATTTTCATACTTGGTAATCCATCCAAAAAATCCTCCACTACTAGCCGCACTAACGACATCTATATCTCCATCTCCATCGATATCTGCAGCAGCTACAGAGGATGCACCAAGGCATTGAGAATTAAGAATTACTTGATCAGAAAAAGTACCTAGTCCATCAAGGTTTTCGTACCAGGCAATTTTATCATCTTCTCTAGAAGCAGAAAGAAGATCCGTATCTCCATCACCATCGATATCTGCAAAAGCTATTCTAGACGGCTGGTCTACCGAAGTACCGTTATCAAGTATTAAATGATCTTCGAAATCGATTTGTGCAGTGATCGTTAAATGGAGTGCAAATAGCAAAAGAAGTGTACAGCTAAATTTCATGTTTTAGTTTTTTAAGCTTTGGATTAAACTGAGTTAATGATTGAAGTTGGTTAAAAACTCCATTGATAACAAACATATTGAATTCTAGAGGAGATTTATATGTTATATTGTCAAATATAGAATATAAAATCGGGATAATGACTATTTAATATCCTATTGTCAAAGAAAAATAATCATTAAAAATTGGGCTTGTATGACTTTTAAAAAAGGGGAGAAATCAAGATATACCTGTTCTGAATGCGGCGAATTACATTCAAATTGGCCAGCTTTAGCGTATTCATCACCTGACAGTTACAATGGATTAACTGAAGAAGAAAAGAAACTCATGGCAGAAATTAGTTCCGATTTTTGTATAATAAACCATGAGAACCAAACGGATAGGTTTATCCGAGTTTCACTCACACAATTGGTTTTGAATGCTGAAGAAGATTTAGACTATGGATTGTGGGTTTCCTTAAGCGAGAAAAGCTATAATGATTACAAAGCGAATTTTAATAACGAAAACCACGAGGTAGAGTATTTTGGCTGGTTGTGCAATGAGATACCAGACTATGAAAGCACGTTCTCAATTCCCATGACTGTAGTAACTCAAAAAGGAAATCAAAGACCTAAAATATTCCCGCATAGAAATCATGACCATAATTTTGTAAGAGATTTTTATAACGGTATCTCTTCACACGAGGCACAGGAAAGAGTAGACAGAATGATTAAAGCTTAAGAAATTTTCAAATTAAAGCTTTTGAAAAAATCCATTCTGTTAAATTGAAAAATCAATTGGTGGAACACCAGATCAATGTTCCACCGATTGACTCCTACTTACAAACCCCAGGACGCTCCCCAAGCTCCGCAGCTGCAACCAACTGAGCCAACCGTTTCTCATAAAAGTCCAATAATAAATTCGTAATATTTAACTCAATATCGATCTTCCGATACTCTCCACCTTTCTCAGACTTCGGATGCTCATAAGCACCAATGTGAATCGGCACCCCAATGA
>CAYTVR010000419.1:0-5182 GCA_964441245.1 uncultured Saprospiraceae bacterium
CTACCTATCAAAGACAATAATCATGCACAAAATTGGAATTTTCATTGGCTTCATCTTATTCTTAGCTTCTTGCAAAAAAGAGAATAATATTCAACAGAATGTAATCACTGATGATATTGATCACTTTTGGGAAGCTTATGATAAAATTATTAGTACTGATGATAGCTTGGAACAAGCGAAATATTTAGTGGAGTTATACTTGGATAAAGGATCACCAGGACTTGACGCCATTAGAGAAGTCCGAAATTACACTCCCAATTCTTACTTAGATGCGATCAATAAATATCCAATTTTTTGGAAATCAATTCGAACGAATACTTTTAAGTCAAAAAAAATGGGTGATCAACTACAAAAAGGGATTGACAAACTTAGAGAAATTTATCCAGACTTAAAACCAGCTAAAATATATTTTACGATTGGTGCATTTCTGACTAACGGTACAACCAAGGATAGTTTAGTCCTTATCGGAAGTGAATTAGCCATGACCGATGAAAATACGCCAACTTCAGAATTTCCAAAAGAAATGGAGAAAAATCTTAAGCCTTTTTTTGACACCAACCCAATCGACAAATTAGTACTTTTGAATGTGCACGAATATGTCCATACCCAGCAAAAGCCAATGGTTCATAACTTGCTCTCTCAAGTGTTATACGAAGGTATTGCAGAATTTGTATCCGTTACTGCGATGCAAGAACCGTCCGCCTCACCTGCGATTGAGTTCGGTAAAAAAAATAGAAAAAGAATTTTTGAAAAGTTTGAATCAGATATGTTTAAACCGGGAAAAACAAGGTTATGGCTTTGGAGCAACGCAGAAAATGAGTTTGGTCTTCGAGACTTGGGATATTCAGTTGGGTATGAAATTGCAGAACACTATTACTTAAATGCCAATGATAAAAATTTAGCGATTCGGCAACTAGTGGATTTAGATTATGAAGATGAAGCCGTAGTCGAATCACTAGTCGACGGAACCCAATATTTTTCAAACGCTCTGACAAACCTTTATGAAAATTTTGAAAAAGAAAGACCAAAGGCTATCAATATCAAAGAATTCAAAAATGGTGCACAAAATGTAAATCCTAACACCACTGAAATTACCATTGAATTTTCACGAAGCTTAAACCCTCTATTCAAATCTACTGGCCTTGGAGAATTGGGTCGAGAACATTACCCCAAGGTACATAGCATCAACTTTTCAAAGAATGCCAAATCTGTCACTTACAAGGTCAAGCTAGAGCCCAATAAACGATATCAAATCCTATTAGAAAATGGTTATCGATCGGAGATTGACAATCCTTTAAAACCCTATCTAATCGATTTTAAAACAGCAGCTCTCTAATCAAATATTCTAGGTATTTATTCTTTAAAAACGCAACTTTTATCCTTTCATTTGGTAAAAATACTAAACGATTATCATGACGGATAAAGGTAAATTGGAACAGCAGCTAAATGTTTTCGACTCAAGAGATCAACTTGGTCAAAAGGCCGCAAAGGATATTGAAGAAAAAATAATAGAGTTGTTGTCTAACAAAGAAGAAATCAGAATCATTTTCGCAGCAGCTCCTTCACAAAATGAAATGCTCCAACACCTGGTAGCCAAGCAAAATATTGATTGGGATCGAATTGTTGCTTTTCATATGGACGAATACATTGGCTTGTCCTCATCAGCTCCACAACTTTTTGCGAATTTTCTTTCCGAAAAATTATTCAATTTACTTCCTTTCAAAAAAGTACATCTAATCAATGGTAACAATGGCCAAGACGAATGTCAAAGATATAATCAATTGCTTCAAGAAGTACCGATAGATATCGTTTGTCTAGGCATTGGAGAAAATGGACATATCGCTTTCAATGATCCACCAGTTGCTGATTTTGATGATCCACTATCTATTAAAAAAGTAAAATTAGATGACATCTGCCGCCAACAGCAAGTCAATGATGGTTGCTTCAAAAGCATTGAAGAGGTCCCGCAGTTTGCTTATACACTCACCATTCCTTTATTGATGAGCGGGCAATATTTATTTTGTGTGGTGCCTGGAAGCACTAAAAAAAACGCCGTATTCCAAACCTTTAATCAGCCTCAAATCACTACTCAATGGCCGTCTACTATTCTTAGAACGCATCCCAATTGTCAATTTTATTTTGATAAAAATTCCTATCAACACTAAGGCTTTTGTAATATGAAAAAAATTATAAAAGCACTGGATTGCCTCCAAGACAAGATGGTTCAGATCCATTTAGAAAATGATCATATCCGATGGTTAGAAAATTTATCGGAATCTCCAAATGGCGATATTTTTTTTGGGCCTGGGTTAGTTGATTTACAAATCAATGGTTTTGATGGAGTAGATTTCAATCAATTCCCAATAGAAGAAAAAGACTTTCTAAAAGCAATAGATAGCATAGCCAAAACGGGAGTCACTTCTTTTTTTCCAACCGTCATCACTAACTCAGATCAAGCGATTATAGCTTTATTAAACAATATCCATCAGCTTTGTTCTGAAAATAAAATGATCAATAGTTTTGTTGGTGGGATTCACTTAGAAGGGCCATTTATTTCTCCAAAAGAAGGAGCAAGAGGAGCACACGATGCGCGATACATTAAAGCGCCTGACTGGGAATTATTTCAAAATTTTCAAAAAGCATCAGGAAATCGAATTAAAATCGTCACCATCAGTCCAGAATGGAAAAACGCTAATGAATTTATTAAAAATTGTATCCAAGAAAACATCATTGTGGCCATCGGACATACGGTAGCTACTCCATCCCAAATTCAAGATGCAGTAAAAGCTGGAGCCAGTTTATCCACTCATTTAGGTAATGGTGCTCCCCTTTCACTTCCGCGAAATTCGAATTTCATATTTGAACAATTAGCTACAGAAAAATTAAGTACTAGTATCATTGCTGATGGTTTTCACTTACCAGACAGTTTTCTTAAAATCGCATTAAAAATGAAGGAAGAAAAAGCGATCCTTGTTAGTGACAGCACTCAATTTGCAGGCATGCCTTCAGGAATTTACGAAACACACATTGGTGGAAAAGTTGTTCTTCATAACAGTAAATTGGCAACTTTTGACAATCCACAAATTTTAGCAGGTTCAGCTGTTTCTATTTTAGACTGCATCAACAAATTATTGGAAAGTAAACTTTGTGATTTAAAACAAGCTTGGTCTTTAGGATCTATTCATCCCAATAATTTACTGATTCGTTTTGAAGAAAAGCCTAGTAGAGAGCCCACAAAAGATTTAGTAGTTTTTCAAAAAGAAAAAGGAAAGATACAAGTATTACATACCTTCAAAAACGGAGGAAAATATTTTTGATTTTAAAAGTCTGCTAAACGCTCCACTCCCATTCGCTCTCCACTTACAGGATGTAAAAATTCAATGAATTCTGCATGTAAATACAGTCGTTCGGCCTTTTTACCGTAAAGGTCATCACCAACAATGGGCTTGTTCAATCCAAGTTGATGTGAAGCATGCATCCGCAGTTGATGTGTCCGACCAGAGATTGGGAAAAAGTGAACTCGAGTTTGTCCATCCCTTATTTTAATCACTTCATATTTTGTTTGAGCAGATTTTCCATAATCATAACAAACCAATTGCCTTGGTCGATCATTGATATCCACGCGCAAAGGCAAATCAATCAATCCTTCTTTTTCCTTGATGACTCCCTCTAAGATAGCGACGTAACGTTTTTTGATCGTTCTTTTGATAAATTGCCGTTGTAAATATTTATGTACCTCTTCGGATTTAGCAATCAACATCAAGCCTGAGGTAGACATATCTAAGCGATGAACAATCAATGGTCCTGTAGCATTTGGATATTTTTTTTTCAATCGAGTTGCCACAGAATCCCGGATGTGTTTTCCTGGAACCGATAAAAATTCTGCTGGCTTATGAATAACCAACAATGATTTATCTTCGTAAACAATATCAATTTTTTTCCCAATGGCAGGATTTTGCAAAAGAGGATTTTCATCCAAATCCATATCAGCTAACATATGTTCCAGAATCGGTTCGCATTTCCCACGACAAGCTGGGTAAAATTGTTGATGCTTTCTAATTTCCGAACTTGGCGATTGCCCCCACCAAAATTCTGCCATGCAAATAGGCGTCAATTGATGTTCAAATGCATATTGCAAAAGTTTGGGCGCAGCACATTCTCCGGCTCCAGAAGGAGGTTCAAAATCTTTGAATATATCAGATAAACTTTTCTTTACGCCTGCTTGATTTAGAAATTGATATTGGTTAAATAATTTCTGCTGCAAATCGATCGAAGTATTTTTTCGTTTTTCTTTTAGCAAAAATATTTTATCTTTAAAAGGTTTCAACTGGTTCTCAGCCGCTAAAATTCTTTTTTTCCAATCTCTCTTCAAATGAGTCAATCGAATATTCCCTCCTTGACTTTCTTTGATCAATGCTTCTTCTAAAATTTTAAAATCGTTTTCTGGTAATTCTAATTTTGCTTGAATCCTTTTAGCTTTTCGCGCTTTTTTTGTTTCTCGCATTAATTGCTTTTGTGCGGCAATTTCTTTGGCTTCTAGGTCCTTTTCGGAAATTAAAAAAGATTGATATTCTTTAAACTTTTCTTCTTCTTCAAGAGCCGTTATTTCTACTCCCATCTTTTTCAATGTCAACATTCCATCAGTCAAAAACGAACCTGAAACTTCAAGATTAAAAAGAGAAGGAACAAAATTAGCTGTATTATTTTCACCAGTAAGCTTGCCTGAAAAAGCAGCCAAATAACCAAGATCACCATTTTTGTTTTTGACAACTAACACTCCAAACATTTTCCCAATTACGGGGCCATCCTTCTTTTTTATCAATCCAAAATTATGTTCCCATGTATTAACCGATAAATATTTTTGAAGTTCTTTTACAGCCAATACACAAAGTGGATGAGGTTCATAATAAAAAGGAAAAGTGAATCGCTCAGGTAATGCAATAGCATCAACAGCTTCCTGAAAAGCAATCATCAAATTATTCCTTTTTCTATTTTCTTCTAACATCAAATTTTGTCTATTTTGAAACACTATTTTTTCAAGGGAACAAAAGTACAAAGCTTTCTTTTATAAATCCTAAAAACTGAGGAGATAAGATAAAAGACAACTTACGAGCTTCCCATCTCTTTCGGAAAAAACTCTAATAGAGTTTATGACTAGCGATTTTGTATAGGAAGCAAATAG
>CAYTVR010000420.1:0-5153 GCA_964441245.1 uncultured Saprospiraceae bacterium
AATAATTTATGGTTCTGGCGAACTAAAAAATAATGCGTTTAGCGAGCTAAACAAATTCTTTTTAAGGAAGACAGGTTCCTAAAGTATTGTTTTTCAGACAATAGAAATTTAAAGATGCTCTAATTAGGATCGTTATTTGTTTTAAGCAAAATCAATAGTGTTTTAAGGAAAAGACAAACACTACTTTTAAACCATGTTGAACTTGTCTGCAAATAGCTTATTTTTTGTAAAACTCAGGTTATGGAAACATAAATTGGATTTGCAACAAGTAATCATTATTCAACAAGTTCATTAAAAGAAGCTCATTAAAATGAAATTTGGAACGAAAGTTATTCATGCAGGCATAGAGCCAGATCCGAGTACAGGAGCGATTATGACTCCAATTTTTCAGACCTCAACCTATGTACAAGCTGCACCGGGTGATCATAAGGGGTACGAGTATGCCCGAACACAAAATCCGACTAGGTCGGTTTTAGAAAAAAACCTAGCGGCCTTAGAAAATGGAAAAGACGCGATTTGTTTTTCCAGTGGATTGGCTGCAATGGATGCCATTCTTAAAATGTTTAATCCTGGTGATGAGATCGTGTCTACCAATGATTTATATGGTGGATCTTATCGGTTGGTTACCAAAATATATGAACGTTTTGGTATCAAAGGTCGTTTCGTTGATATGTATGATGCGGACAATTTTGCAAAGCATCTAACCAAAAAAACCAAACTTATTTGGATTGAAACCCCAACTAATCCAATGTTGAATATTGTCGATATTCGAAAAATATGTAAAATCGCAAAAGCCAAAAAAATACTGGTTTGTGTAGACAATACTTTTGCTTCGCCTTATTTGCAAACGCCAATTAAGATGGGAGCAGATTTGGTTTTACATTCTGCGACAAAATATCTTGGAGGTCACTCTGATGTTGTACTAGGTGCCGTAATTGCTCGAACTAAAAAGTTAGCGGATGAATTGCACTTTATACAAAATGCAGCAGGAGCCGTTCCTGGTCCACAGGATTGTTTTTTAGTATTGCGTGGCATTAAGACCTTACATTTAAGAGTAGAACAATCTTGTAAAAACGCTAAGAAAATCGCCAAATATTTATCTAAGCATCCTAAAGTAGGAAAAGTTTATTATCCTGGGTTTAAAGATCATCCAAATCATGAGGTGGCCAAAAAACAAATGCGTGACTTTGGTGGAATGGTTTCTTTTGATTTTAAAGAAGATAATTTTGAAGTGGCCAATAAAGTATTGAAAGGCACTCATCTTTTTGCTTTGGCCGAATCATTAGGTGGTGTTGAATCATTGATTGGACACCCTGCGAGTATGACGCATGCTTCAATTCCAAAGAAAGAAAGAATGAAAGTTGGTTTGACAGACTCTTTGATTCGATTAAGTGTAGGTATTGAGGATGTGGAAGATTTGATTGAAGATTTAGAAAATGCTTTGGCGAATATTTAAAACGTGTTATCGCTTTTGCGAAAAAGTAATGGAGACCGTACATTCAAGCATCGCTCGATATCGTAGCATTTATAGATGATATCTTGATGTCTGATTGAGCTAGTTCAAATACTTAAATAGCGCTAAAATAATTGTAAAATATTGACATGAATCATGTTAGTTTTGCAATTGTTTTAGCGCTTTTTTTATGGAAATAGGGAGACTTTAAAGTTGTTTTTGTAGTTGTGCCCCTTGGCGGGAAAAGATATTTTAAAATATTTTTCATTTTTCTTTAAATGGTATAACTTTTTGATTATTAAAGATTTGCGATGTGTTTTTATATTGTTTTTTGAATGGATTGAAAAAAAAGTTGTGGATGTTTTATGGAATTTGAAGGGGTGCCGCGTCTTAGTATCGACAACATTATATTTCAAAATTTTAAAAATTAACATCATGTTTCAAAAAGCATTGCACACAGAACAAATCAGATCAGGAAAAAGAACTTATTTCTTTGATATCAAGCAAACCGAAAAGGGTGCAAGCTACCTAGAAATTTCTTTAGTGAAAAAGGTAGATGAAGAACAGTACGAAAGAAATAAAATTCTCATTTTCGAAAATCAAATCGAACAATTTGGAGAGGCGTTTTTACGAACTTTAGTGAATTTCAAAAAGACAGGTCGAGAGGCAATGATTGAAGAAGCGCGTAAAAAATATCCAAAAGCATTTACCAATTGGACCAAAGAAGATGACCAAAAATTAGAGGTGATGTATGCGGAAGAAAAGTCCGTTAACGAAATGGCTTTATTTTTTGAACGAAATGAAGGCGCGATTCGATCTCGAATTGAAAAGCTACAATTACCCAATAAATATATTGTCGCAAAAAGCGCTTAGTTTTTAAGATCATCAAGACACCTTCTGGAATTTTTTTCCACAAAATGGAAATACTATTCTGGAAGGTGTTTTTTATTTAAACATGCTCTAAATCAAATGGGGTATTAAAATCAGGGAAAAAATAAGAAATGGAAATCTATCAAATCAATAACTTACCGATTACCTCTTGGGCAGAAGAAGATAAGCCACGAGAAAAATTATTGACTCGAGGTAAACAACATTTGTCAGATGCAGAATTGATTGCCATATTATTAGGATCTGGGTCGAGAGAAGAAACGGCTGTAGGCTTAGCGCAAAAAATTCTGAAAATGCAAGAGAACAATCTTCATGAATTAGGAAAATGTTCTTTGAATGAATTAATGAAATTTAAAGGAATCGGAGAAGCAAAAGCGATAACGATTATTGCAGCAATGGAACTAGGTCGACGTCGACAATTGTCGAATATTAAAGAACGTCCACAAATTCGAAGTAGTAGAGATGCATTTGATTTGATTGCGCCTATGTTGATGGATTTGCAGCATGAAGAATTTTGGATCTTGATGTTGAATCGTTCGAATAGAGTAGTGAGCCGAGAATGCATTTCCACAGGTGGTGTATCGGGAACCGTTGTAGATGCAAAAATTGTTTTTCGAAAAGCTCTAGCAGTATTGGCTTCATCGATTATTCTTTGCCATAATCATCCTTCCGGTAATTTAAAACCAAGTCAAGCTGATATTAGTTTGACTAAGAAATTAAAACGAGCTGGAGAAAACTTAGATATTTCAGTCTTGGATCATTTGATTGTATCCGAACGTGGATTTTATAGTTTTGCAGATGAAGGAATGATGTAGAGATAGGGAATGAGGAATAATTAGAATATCCAAAGACTGATTTTGAATCTTAGTTGAAAAGGGTTATGAATAAAAAATACTTACCTTTGTCTTTCTAAATTTTTTATCAAAAATGCTTAGATCCAAAACCTTGGATAGAATAATTTGTTTTAACTCAATAAATACCCTGTATCCTCGCATCCTCAATCAATGAATAAAAACAAAGTAGATTACCTTTTACTCGGAAGAGTTGTTGGATTAGCTAAACCTTACACACGGATTTTTGCCTTAGCAGGAATACTTGCAGTGGTTCTTGCGCCTTTGGCAACACTGCGTCCGTATTTGGTTCAAGTGATGGTAGATGATTATATTTTTGAGTATAATATTCCTGGCTTGACCAAAATGGCGATGATCTTCTGCTGTTTTTTATTGCTTGAAGGTATTTTGCGATATTCGTTTATTTATTCTACGAATTGGTTGGGGCAATCTGTTATTCGGGATCTTCGAGTACGGGTGTTCAAACATATATCTAATCTCAGGTTAGGATATTTTGATAAAACGCCTATCGGAACATCTACCACTCGGACCATTAATGATATAGAAACCATCAACACTGTTTTTTCACAAGGAGTGATCACTATTTTTGCGGATTTATTGACTTTGATTGTGGTGTTGACGATTATGTTGATGACGAGTTGGAAATTGACCATCGTGTGTTTGACCGTCTTACCTTTTTTAATCATAGCGACCTATGTTTTTAAAGAAAAGGTGAAGGCATCGTATCAGATAGTTAGAACTCAGATTTCAGAAATGAATGCATTTTTACAAGAACGAATTTCTGGAATGCGAATCGTTCAAATATTTAATGCAGAAGAAAAAGAAATGGGGCAATTCAAGGAAATCAATCGAGAATATACGCAGGCGAATTTAAACTCCATTTTATATTATGCGGTATTTTTTCCTGTAGTGGAAATTCTTTCTGCAGCATCTTTGGGACTGATGGTTTGGTGGGGAGCTAGAGGTGTGATCAATGGAGAAGTTAGTTTAGGTGCTTTAGTGGCTTTCCCGATCTATTTGTCCATGTTGTTTCGACCGATTAGAATGTTAGCGGATAAGTTTAATACGTTACAAATGGGACTGGTGGCTGCGGAACGCGTTTTCAATATTTTAGATGACAATAGTGTGATTGAAAATAATGGAACAATCGAAGCCAAGAATTTAAATGGGGAGATCGAGTTTAAAAAAGTCAACTTTGCCTATGTTGCAAAAGATTATGTTTTAAAGGATTTATCATTTAAAATTGAACCGGGAAAAACCTTGGCGATTGTTGGAAGTACGGGCTCTGGAAAGACGACGATCATTAGTATACTCAATCGGTTTTATGAAATCAATAATGGATCAATTGAGATTGATCAAGTAGATATTCGGGATTATGAATTGAGGAGTTTGCGTAGCCAAGTGGCAGTTGTGTTACAAGATGTATTTTTGTTTTCAGGAAGTGTCTTCGAAAATATTACGCTTCGTGATGAACGCATTAGTCGAGCAGAAGTGATAGCAGCAGCAAAGATGATCGGAGCTCATGAATTTATTGAAAAACTTCCAGGCGGCTATGATTATCAGGTCATGGAACGAGGCGCGACTTTATCTATGGGACAAAGACAATTGATCTCTTTCGTGAGAGCTTTAGTTTTTGATCCGAGTATTTTGATTTTGGATGAAGCGACTTCTTCTATTGATCCGGAAACAGAATCCGTGATTCAATTTGCTATTGAAAAATTAATTACAAAAAGAACATCGATCATTATAGCACATCGCTTATCTACGATTCGTCATGCAGATTATATTATGGTGTTGGATAAAGGAGAAATTGTAGAATATGGTTCACATGAGGAATTATTGAAAATAGAAAATGGACACTATCAGGAATTGTATGAAATGCAATTTTTGCAGCCGTTGGAGGGGGAGTAATTGAATGCGAGAATAATTGAATTTTGAATGAGACCCGCTAACGTATTAAG
>CAYTVR010000421.1:0-5127 GCA_964441245.1 uncultured Saprospiraceae bacterium
GAGGACACTCGACTTGTAGTATGGCCTCTTGTCCGATGATGTTTATTGTGAAATTACATTCTATTTGGTTTTCGCAATCATCACCAGCTTGATAAGTTACGGTAGTTATGCCTATCGGAAACTCATCTCCACTATTAAGACCTTGGGTTTGATTGACGTCGATATCTCCAATGCTACAATCAGAAATGGCGTCCGGACTTGACCATTCAACAGTAGCGTTTTCAGCGCCAATAGCTGCGTTGATAGTAATATCTTCTGGACAGGAAAGTTGAAGTATGGCATCTTGTCCGATGACGTTTATTGTGAAACTACATTCTAATTCATTATCGCAACCATCATCAGCTTGATAAGTAATAATCGTTATTCCAACAGGAAACTCATTTCCATTATCCAGTCCTTGTGTTTGATCAATTTTTACATCACCCAAAGTACAATTAGAATCACCATTAGGAATTGTCCATTCAACATTGATGGTATTGATTCCGATAGGAGTATTGACGGTAATGTCTTCAGGACATTCAAAATTTGAAATAGCCGCTTCTTCTAAAACTTCAACTTCGAAAGAACAAGATTGAACATTGCTACAAGCATCTTGAGTTTGAAAACCAATGACATAGGTTCCAACAGGAAATTGTGTTCCATTTTGAGGGCCGAGAATTTGTTCTAACTCTGCATCGCCCAAACTACAATTAGAAGAGGTAAAAGGCGTTTGCCAGTTGATTTCTATTGCATTTTGACTAGTTGGTGCATTGACGACTATGTTTTCTGGGCAATCCAATTCCAGCACAGCTTCTTCAGTGTTTATGGTTACTTCAAAACTACAAGACGTATTAATCCCACAACCAGTGTCATAAGTGTATTGAATCAAAGTAGTACCCGAAGAAAAGAAGCTACCATTTTCAGGACCGACTGTTTGTGTCAATATATCATTGGCGATTTCACAATTTGACTGTGCCATTGGGGTGGTCCATTCAACGATCATACCGGTCGTTCCGATAGGAGCATCAAGCGTAATATTATTTTGACAAACTAAATTAAAAGTAAATTCGTCTTGTAGAACTTCTATTTCAAAACTACAGGTTTCAATATTATCGCAAGGATCTGAAATTTGGTAAGTTATCGTTGTATTACCAATAGGAAAAATACTTCCACTAACTGGTCCGGAGGTTTGTATGATATTAGCATTTCCAGAAAAACAATTAGAATTAGCTGTGGGGATATTCCAGGTCACGACTTTTCCATTCTCACCTACCAGGCTTGAAATGGTAATATCATCTGGACAACTATAATCTAATTGCGCTGCTTCTCCTTCGATAGTGATGGTGAATGCACAAGGAAGATTGAGATCACATCCTGTGTTAAATTCATAGACAATATTTGTAGTTCCTATGTCAAAAAAACTACCATTTGCTGGTCCGCTAATTTGATTGATTGTAGCCGAATTGATTTCGCAATTTGTTTCACCATTTGGCGGAAGCCAAGAAGCTATCATTCCATCTGCACCAATCGGAGCGGTCAAGGTTATATTTTCTGGACAACTAAAAATTGATATTAATTCTTCCTGTTCAACGCTTACAATAAAGCTACAAATCTCTAGATTATCACAAGCATCTTGGGCTTGATAAGTAACGATTGTGTTTCCTACAGGAAAGAAACTTCCATTGGCTAATCCAGTTGTTTGAATTAAACTGGTGCTTCCAAAGGTGCAATTTGAAACGGCGTTAGGTGTTTCCCAATTGACGATTGCTCCATCAGATCCGATGAGAGATGAAATATTAATATCTTGTTGATCGCAAGTGAGGTTTAAGCTAGCATCCTGCGGAACGACAGTGATGGTAAAATTACAAGTTGGGTTAACACCACAATCTGTTTGGTATCCATATTCAATAGTTGTGACGCCTACCGAAAGAAGGCTTCCATTTTCAGGTCCACTAATTTGAAAATAATCACTAATATTTAGATCACAGTTGGTTTGAATATTAGGTGATACCCAATTGACAGGAATACTTTCATCAATTGAGGGAACCTCCACTACGAAATTTTCAGGGCAAATGAGATTAGCAAAAAATGGATTCTTTTCACCTGGCGTTGCGGGATAAGTTCTCCAGCTTTGAGGAAGTGCATTGTCTAAACTGTAATGTAATAATTGCAACGTTGGACCATTTCCATCTGGTTCTTCTGGCCAAGGAAGTTTGTCATCATATTCCACAAAATCATTAAAGGTCCGATTGGCATTGTTGATTTGAATGAGCTCTCCTTTGTTAGAAAGTTTGAAATCTTTAAATATCGATTTTCCAAAACTTCCAATGACATTGTCGACATTCGGATATATCATTTGGAATGAATCAATTTGTTCGGCAATGACCAAATAAGCATCAGCTTGTAAAATAGTATTGGCTGGTAGGTTAAAATAATCTTCACTTGCTTCAAAGATCCATCCTGAAATGTCGATAGCCTGATCACCTGCATTGTATAATTCGATCCAATCTCCGGGGTTGTTAAGGTCAGGAGAATTATAATTAATTTCGTTAATAACAACATTCCCTATTTCGGTTGATCCTAAAACAAAATTGGCGACGAGTTCGTCTTCACCATCCAAATTTAAAACACTTGTTACTTCATCTTCCATGGAGGAAATGGACCAGCTGTCAAATAAATAACCAGGAGATGCAACGGCTTCTACAGGAATATCAATGCCTTCAAAATAAATTCCCTCCCAAGGGAAATGTTGACTTTGAAGTTTTAAGGTGTTAAAATTGATATGCCCACCTTGAGTAGGATTTGCGGAAATAGAAAGCTCAACTTGATCCTCTATTTCATCAAAGTAATCTTCAAAATTATCAAACATGGTTTCCGTTCTATTCTCACCAAAATCTCGGATAAGGCCTACTTTTTCATCCCAATCTTCCAAGTCATATTCTTCGAAATGATCGTATGCTTCAGGTGCGTACATTGTTTTAAAAGAATCGATTCGAGCTACGACTCGATCGGATGTAAACAAAGTGTTGAGATGGTCAGCAACTCGATTGATAAAATAGGCTTTTGTTGCTTCGTTTTCCATCAATCTTCGAAGAATTAAAGTAGAGTAGGGACGGTTATAGGCTTCTGCGCTATTTTCTTCCAAAACCATTTCAATCATGTTAGAATTCCAATCTCCACTTCCCCAATCTCCATTTGATAATGGAAACATACCAAATCCATAATCCATATCATAAGAAAAAAAACGCCACTTTTCTCCGTCTTCTTGTTCTCTCCACCTTTTATTATTATTACTTGGCCAATCTGTATTGCCTACATACATATGCAATATATGATTGTCCAAAAAATTATTGAGATCCATTTTGGTTTTTAATTCTTCGATATCTTCATCGTCCTCAAAATTTCCATCTTCTACATATTCGGCAAAATCTTCCCACTCCCCATCTTCACCTTGATCTGGATTGTCTTTTCCATCAATGATATCCACATTATTTTTATCTACATCATAACGTCTTTCCAAAAACCTCCAGTCTAATTTTTCTCGCATATTGTGAATGCCAAAATAGGATCCATTGAGGTAAACGATGACGGGTCTATATTCTTGATAATCTAGATCTGGTTTTTCAATGATATTTCCAATGTCTGTGCGATCAGTTGCGAGCGTATTTCCGACCACATCTCTAAATAGAGTTCTATTATAATCTTGTCCTGAACTTCTTAAAAGAAATGCTTTGTACTTGTCATCATTACGATCTGGAAACAGCTGGTAGTTAATTTGATTGTCGCCATATTCATTTCTTGTAATGATGGCTAATCCTTTTCGATCTTTTGTGGTACTTCCTCCTCCATGAAGTTTGACACCTGCATCAACTCCGAAGGCGACTTGTCCATCTAATTCAATCAATTCGGCATGAACGGGGTTTTCAATTTCAGCAGTATAATTTTCGTAGATACCAATTTCAGAATCAAAAAAATAATCTGGATCAGTACTCAAACAAACTATCGGGAAAACATGCTCAACGTCGAATAAATAAGTCTTGGTCATGGTGCGACTAGGATTAAGATTACTCTTAAATCCTTTGGCACGAAGGGTCATTGATTCATCAATTGATAATGCATCGTTATAGATTAAAGAAAAAGAAGTAGGTTCAGATCCATCCGTAGTATAACGAATTGTTGCATTTGGTGTGGGAGTGCTTAGGATGACTTCAATTTCATCTTCATAATGTCCAGTTGAAAAAGAGGCTTCTGGAGTTGCGACAATGACTTCATCATCACTATTGGCTTCGTTTGGACTTGGTTCAGAAAAGAAAACCCATTCACTGTCTCCATCATTGATACGGCCCATAGAAATATTAATGTTTTGAGGTCCGTAAGTATAGCTATCAATGAGTGTGCTACCATCTGACTGAAAAAGACCGATGTCTTCACCATTAGCACTTAGTTTGGTGTCAATATGTAACTCGCCTTGTTCTGGATCCTTATCAAACCAAAGTAATAAATGACCATTTGCTGGAATGGTGGTCAACGAAGAATTGGTCGTTGGAATTTGCCATTTGGTTGGCTCTAGCAAATCATCAGTGATAAACATTCCTCCAACATCTACAGAACTGTTTTCAGCATTGTATAATTCTACCCAGTCTTCTTTTTCACCGAATTCGTCGGTAATGCCGTTGAGATTAGAAGCCATAAATTCATTGATGTAGATTGATTGCCCAAAAGAAGATGAACTAATCAAGAACAAACTGATATGACATATAAACGCAATCGTTATTTTATAGGGTATTGATAACATTTTGGTTAATTAAAAAACTAATAGAACTAATGATTGATATTAGTGCGAATTTTAAAATAAATTAGTTTGGATTTAAAGCAATTCTGTTAAAAAGAGTAGATTAGTTCTCTTTTAACAATGGTAAAAGGCGGCAGTATGTAATGAATTCGGGTTTCAGGGAATTGGAAATAGCTTAAGTATTTATTTTTTGTATTGAATATAAAGGTATGTAAAATAAACGAAAACTTAAAGTGAAATTAATGTTAATTTATTTAAAATAACGAGTGCTATTTTTAGAGTATGTTTAAGATTTATGAGGACTGATAATCAGGAGTTTAGGGTTTTGACGAAGTATCGAAATTGTTGCCTAGCGA
>CAYTVR010000422.1:0-5092 GCA_964441245.1 uncultured Saprospiraceae bacterium
CATCGTTCGTACATCGTTAATGGACAAAAAGTATCGGGACTGAAAGGTCGGAGACTATTACTAAGTGATAAGAATATTCCTATTAGTGATAGTTATTACGAGGTGGTCAAATCTGTGTTATTTTCGTAAGTTTTTCCAATCTAGATATCGCTGTTTACTAAATGTTTAGCCTACTAGTATTTGATATGACCGCAGCAAAATTTGACGAAAGTCAATTTAAAAGTTCACTAAACTTTTGGCGAAGGGAGCGCAACGCGTTGAGTTAGCAAAAGCTTCAACACTTACTGGAGCACTACTTAATAAAGAATCAAAGAATAGATTTGACACCTCCTTTTAAAAGGTATAGTTCCATCGCTTGACTGTCCGTCAATGGTTCATTAAATATGGACAATTCATCCATCAAACCCGTATAACCTAATCCAAGAAAAATATTTGACTCCTCCAATTTCCAAGTAAAAGGATCATCTATTCCGCTTACTGTACCTTTTTTTTCGCCATTTAGGTAAAGCTTGGCCAAACTATTTGAAGTCCCTAAATCCTTGTAAGTGATAAGAATATGTGTCCATTGGCTTCTGGAAAAGGAGGGCTTCTCCACATTAACCAATCTCTTTTCAAACTCAACCATGAAAGGGGAATTTAGCGTGTCGAGGCTCCAAGCTTTTTTGTCGCCAATGACGCCTAATCTAAAATTAGGAGGATCATCATCTGTGAAGTCTACCCAAATCGACGCATCGTTAAAATTGGCATCGGTGATTTGTATTGGATCAGTATACCCCTTGAGATCAGTGGAAGGGTCCACACTTAACCAAAATGAAATGGAGCCAGACCAGTTTTGAGGATCATAGGAGATGTTGTCTTTACTCTTATAAAAAAAGACTTGACTGCCCTCTTTTTTCTTTCCAAACTCAAATGCATTTCCGAATTGACCCTTTCCTTCGGTTATTCCATGATTCGAATTATTCATACCAACTTGTATGTTGTCCAGCTTTCTTTTCATATCAACATAGGAACCATTGGCCGTATAAATATTAGCGTCTCCCAATGCAAAATCTGCGGTTGTTCCATTATCGAAAGAAACATAGAACGTGAGTGCTTTTTTAAGTGCTGAAGAGGATGTAGACTGGCAAGAAAAAATTAGGAGCAGTAATGCTCCAAGGAGGATGATATTGATCGTAGATTCTTTCATGTTTTGCAATTAAGTTTTGTGTTCAAAAAACGAAAGAATAAATGAAATGACCAATATTATAAATGAAGTTTTCGAATCTAACTATGAATTTTTTTCATCGTTGATGTTTGGCGCTAACGGTATTCTGTGAAAAAACTAAAGGTTGGAATTTTCAAACTAGCTATAATTTTTTATTATCGACTTTCGTCAAATTTAGCGAAAGCTTAAAAATGTAAATACCTTGTGGGAAAAATTATTGAACCTTATGAAAACAAAAAATATAATAGTACTCGTTACTTGCGTTGCACCCAAGCAAAATCATGCATGTGCAGCAAAAGATTTATATCAAGGTCCACTCTTTGAGCGGATGATGAAATACGCAGATGCATTAAGCCCAAAGAAAATATTTATACTTTCTGGGAAGCATCATCTTTTACACTTGGATACGATAATTGCACCATACGATGTTAATTTAGAACAAGTCCCAGAAGCTGATTTGCTTCAATGGTCCGAAACCGTTTTGGATCAACTCCGCCAAGAGGCTCATTTAAAAGATGACCACTTTGTGTTCCTAACTAGTCCTACTTACCGGAAATATTTGCTTAAAGCAATAAATTCTTTTGACGTTTCTTTCGATATTGATTCTGAGTAATAATCGAATAGTATTTTAATGGCAGTCCAAAATTTGAGTGACGATTATTAGTAGGAGCGTTTGCTCTATTTTATTTTTTTTGATTTAATGCTTGAATAAAAGAGTGTTCTATTTCATCTAATGTATTTACAATGTCCTTGTAACTTGTTTCTTCCATATTGTTATAATCATTCAATCGATGTTTCCATTTTCTGTTTGGATATTTTGAGGCAATTAAATGTCTTGATTTTTGTAAGACTGCATTCCTGTGATTGTATCTATTCTCTATTTCCAATGAGGAAAGCCGTAGCGCACAATACAAGCTATATGATTTATTGACTAAATCATCATCACATTTTCGATCACCTTCTTTATTCCAATACTTTTCTTCAGATAATAGCTTTTTCGCAATTCTTATAATTTGCAAATCTTCTTCAGTCACTGGTACTTCGGGATCCTCATCAACTAAAAATGATATGAATTGATCTTCAATTTTGTTGAAAATTCCTTTACAAAGAAAATTTCACTTCGCTATTA
This sequence comes from uncultured Saprospiraceae bacterium, assembly GCA_964441245.1. Taxonomy (GTDB): domain Bacteria; phylum Bacteroidota; class Bacteroidia; order Chitinophagales; family Saprospiraceae; genus JALZUU01. Next base: position 2,334 of record CAYTVR010000422.1, read on the forward strand.
TTCCCGGATTTATTCCTTCTTTTATATTGAAATTATCACCAACTGACCCAACAACCGCATCTGTACGGTCCAATTTCAATAATTCTTTTAAAGAATAAAGAGCGTTTATTCCAGTGCAATGTGCCCCTATTATTTTTGAAACGCCAAAGCCTTTTAGGTGCTCTGCCGTCCATTCTAATTGCTCATCGGAAGCGTTGACTAAATGAAATCCGCCAATTATAGCATGAGTGTTTTTATCGTAAATTTTTGATTTAGTATGTTCCAAGGTGTTGACCAAACCTGCATGACCACAACCTGCAACTACAACGAATCCCTTTTCTGTATTGATTACTAAAGATTGGTCCTCTGGGATATTATCAATTTTAACGCCCTCTTTTGTTTGTACCTTCCATTTGCCTCCATAGTTTTTTTCGGGATGTATTCTTTCTATTGGACCCGTGATCCATATACCTGGAAATAATTCATGGTTTGAATTGTATGCAGTAAATTCCACCCCATCCGCTTCAAGGGTCTCCTTAATTTCTAACATTCTATTTCGAAAATTTATTCTTTGATTGAAGATCCCTTCTCCTACATGTATTTTCGAAATGGCTTTAGGATTTTGTTCTTTTAATTTTTCTCTTAAAGTAAGTAATCCACCTGTATGATCACCGTGATTGTGGCTTAGGAAAACATGTTCTACTTCTGACAAATCAATTCCTAATTCTTCTGCATTCTCAAGGACTGTATCTGATCTCCTTCCTGTATCAAAGAGTATCTTCTTTCCATCCGCTTCCACTAGAGCCGAATACCCCCATTCACCAATTCCTTGGTTAGCAAGCATAGTAGAGAGCGTCGTAATCTTCAAATTTGTTACGCTACTAGGTTCTATATTAGCATTAACTTCTTTAGCAAAATTTGAGTTGGAAGTCTCAAAGTTGGAACATTGACTAAGAGATAGTATTAGAACACCCAGAATTATTAGGACCTGATTTTTTATCATACTCTTAAATCTAAATGAAAAAATCAAGGAAAAATTAATTAATGATCCCGTTAACAAATTATTTGCAATGATGGATATATATTCCTTGGTCAAGGAAAGAACCTTCAATGTATTGGGGTTGTTTTTGCTTGCAGTCAAATGGCAGTTTGAGAACCTGCCTAACTTTGGTAGGAAAAGCTGCTGTACAGGTTCGTTAAATATGGGCTAGGAGAGAGGAAGACTTCAGATTTTGAGGTGCCATCTATTTTTTTAGATTTATCGCTTTCCATCGTCGGGAATTCCCGAGGTTCCTTCTTTTGCTTTTCAATTAAAAAAAAATTATTGGGTAAGCTTTTGACAATGATAAATATATTCTGTTGGGAAATTTGGTATTTTAACTAACTCGCAATTATCAAAAATGGGTTGGAATTTTTTAAAATTAAATTTGGTGTAAAGTACTTGACTATAATAGCAATTTGGATTTAAGATTTCATATGAATCTTGGATAATTCCCGCGCTTTTTTCTTTAGAAAAAAAAGAATAAGGAATAGAGGCGATAATAGAATCAACTCTTTCTTTTACATGTTTAGTCATATTTTCAGCACCATCATTTATAATAATAAGTCTATCATCTTTAATAGCCTTTGCGACATGGTCACAGAATTCTTCTTTAACTTCAAACGCATAAACTTTTGAGGATGGAGAGACATGACGCAATATTTCTTTTGTAATGTTTCCATGCCCCATTCCAAATTCCACAATAACCGAATCATTATATTTTGGAATAAAACGACAGATCTCTTTTTCTACCTTTTCACTTGTTTCCGTGAGAGCACCGGTTACAAATAAATTTTTGGTGAATTGAATGGCTGTTTTAAGTTTTTGCTTCATCTTTGGCCTTTTTAAAATGATTGTAAAAAGTATAATTACGCCCCAAAATAATAAACAATTAATAGGAAATTCAAACATCAGTAAAGACAATGATACCTTAGGATTCCCAATTCTATCCATTCCCACTTTTGCTTTAATCGCTACAACTGGGTATAGTTCCGTATTACAAAGTGAATTTTATTTTTGCTTCTTTCCTTTTTTACTCACTTGAATGTCGTAATCATCCAGTGTGCCTTTTACTCTAAGGTTTAAATACCGTGTTTTTTTATTGAGATCCTTTTCTATAATTTCATCATCACCTACTTCTCCGTCTTTTGTTTTTTTGTTACCGAATAACTTATTGCGGGCACCTTGCCTAATTATTTTCCAAGGAATACGAACATAATAATCCAACTTGCCAACCAGTGACTGTTCTCCTGATAACTCATAATGGCCTAGCGTTGATTCTATAGTCATATTAGGTATGGTGATGGTTCCGTTAATAATATCCATATGATTTTGGAGCGTGTCAAATTCAACTAAGGATAAGTTTTTATCTCCCATATATTCGGACAACATTTGCACAGGCTCATAGTTTTCCAGTCGGCCATTCAATAGTTCCACATCCATGTGAATCTCAGATTGATCCAAGTCAGGAACTAGGTCTGGGTATACCCGAATATTTCCAGTAATATCTGCTGATAGTTGTCCATGGACATAATCGGAAAGTACTTCATCCTGTCCAAAGTTTTCATACTTGAATAGCAGCTGATCTACATCTGCCTGTATTACTTTTAATTTCGGCTTCAGGTAAATATGATCTGGGTCGCTTCCATTGAAGTAACCTGACATTAAGAATTGCCCGTCGGCAGCACGCATAGTCATAGTATCCACATAGATGTAATGATCATGTGTCGTTCTCAATCTA
>CAYTVR010000423.1:0-5078 GCA_964441245.1 uncultured Saprospiraceae bacterium
GGGTTGCCTAAACGGGTTCAAGAAATTGAAGAGACAAGTAGAAGTCTAGCGCACTAGGTGGACTCAATATTGGATTAGGTCAAAGGACCGTACATTACGAAAAGGTTCGATTATTAATGTCTCGTAAAATCTATTAATTTTGGGTTTTTGATATCGAGAATCGGTCGCGATCAATGAAATCTAAAATTTAACAAGAATATGAGATCTTGGATTCTTTACAGAACCTTCGATTTCGTACCTAGGCGTTAGAGCCAATAAAATAACTTAAATGGTATTTAGTAGTACAATTTTCCTTTTTCTTTTTTTACCGATTTTTCTAATTATATATTTCATTTCACCAGGTAAATTAAAGAATGTTGTACTTCTCTTTTTTAGCCTTGTTTTTTATACGTGGGGTGAAGATAAGCTTGTCGGTTTATTACTGATTTCAGCAATAGTAGATTTTTCATGCGGCAAAATAATTGAAAATGGACGTCCAAAACTTGGGCTGTATATATCAATTGTTTTTAACCTTCTTTTGTTGCTGACCTTTAAGTATCTCGATTTTACTTTTGAAAACTTTAATTACTTCATGAGTCTTTTTGAAGTAGACGACCCAATCATTCTTTCATTACCTAGCATAACGCTGCCAATAGGAATAAGTTTTTATACATTCCAAACAATGTCATACACGATTGATGTATATAGAAAGAATGTAAAAGCAAGTCGAAGTTTCCTAGAATTTGCTACTTACGTCACGATGTTTCCTCAATTAGTTGCTGGGCCAATCGTTCGATACTCAGATATTCAACAGGAATTATCAAATAGAAAACATACTGTTGAGCAAATATATTCTGGAGTAGAAAAATTTATTATTGGCCTTATTAAAAAAGTATTAATCGCCAACACTTTTGCCGTAATAGCCGACAGTATTTTTAATGAAGCTGCAAATGATCTTTCCACTCCATTTGCTTGGATTGGAGTTATAGCATATACTTTTCAAATTTATTATGATTTTTCTGGGTACTCAGACATGGCAATTGGATTAGGGAGAATATTGGGGTTCAACTTTCCAGAAAATTTCAATTATCCCTATGTCGCAAAGAGCATTCAGGACTTTTGGCGTAGATGGCATATTTCCTTATCTACCTGGTTTAGAGATTATTTATACATATCATTAGGTGGCAATAGAAAGGGGCTTTATAGAACTTATATGAATCTATTGATTGTCTTTTTTATTACTGGGCTTTGGCATGGAGCTTCATGGAACTTTATAATTTGGGGACTATTTCATGGTCTCTTTCTCATTTTAGAGAAAAACAGTTTTGGGAGGTTAATTAGAAGAGTCCACCCTTTTATCAGCCATTTTTATGTAATGTTAGTTGTAATAATAGGATGGGTTTTCTTTAAGTCCGATGACCTTAGTTATGCACTATCATTTCTTCATCGGATGTTCATCCCTTCAAGCGGAAATGTCGTGATGAATGAATACTTGTCTTTATTTCATTTGAATTTCTCCACACTTTTCTTTTGTTTTATAGCCATTATATTCTGTCTTCCTAGTCATCGATACATTAAAAAGTGGCTAGAATCAAAAAACATAATATTCATTAATCAGCTAGTATTGATTATTTTACTTTTAGTGTCAATCATCCATTTAACTACCGACACATATAATCCTTTTATTTATTTTAAGTTTTAATTATGCCTAAAAAAGTATTTATAATAATAGTTGCTTTGATTTTTCTTACACCTTCCGTGTTTGACTTTATCATTGTTGTAGATGAGACAAATGAAAATAGAAGTTTAAAACTGAGGCCTGAATTTTCTTTTAAAAACATAGGAAATGCTGGAAATATTTTCGAAGCGGCGTATGATGAAGTGATTAACTATAAGGATGAATATGACAAATATTACACGAGTAATTTCTCACTAAAAAAATATTTATTTAAACCATATTACTTCATACAAAACAATATTTTCCGCAAAGACCCTTTACCTAAAAAAGTGGTTAAAGGAAAAAATGGTTGGATGTTTCTTGGTGACTCATATTCTAATGTCATTTTAGAATCTAGAGGACTTTCAAAATTCAATAAAAGACAATTGAATTTGATTCAAAAAAATGTATTGACGAGAACAAATATTTTAAAGGAAAACGATATTACCTATTATTTAGCTATTGCTCCAAATAAACACACTATCTATGGGGATAAATTATTTGCCACTAATTATAATGGTGAAACCAAGAAAACACAAGTTCTTGATGCATTGTCTGTCAAAGATTTAAAGGTCATAGATCTCGGTAAAGGATTTGATACGATTAAAGAACAATTATTCTTCAAGACGAATACTCATTGGAATGATTTAGGTGCTTATTATGGCTACAGAAACCTTATAGAAGCTATTAAACGAGAATTTATTAATGTTACACCTGTATCCTTGAATGACGTAGATATAGAAACTAAAACTTCATATTCGGAAGACTTAACTAAAATGCTCAATATTCGTATCAAAGAGATCCGAGAAAAATATAAAGTGAAAAATCCAAAGTCTCGAAAAATTAAGTCTCGGCTCACAATTCCTAATGATTATAGCAGAAAACCCGATACATATGAACACAGATATAAATCCAATTCAAATGGTTTGAAAGTACTAATCTTTAGAGATTCGTTTTCCACTGCAATGGAAAAATATTTAGCTGAATCTTTTGGAGAAACCATTTTTATATGGGGTTCTATCATTGATGAAGAATTAATTCTAAAAGAAAAGCCCGATATAGTAATTCATGAAATTATAGAAAGAAACATCGATATACTTCTAAAATTTTGATTTCGCATTTTAATAAAGGCGCTAACAAAAACTAAACTGTATAAAAAAAAATCACTGTTTAGTCAGTACCATTGGCAATAATTAAAGAAATGACTAACAAAATAATTTACTTTTTTATTTTCATATTATGTGTTGCATCTTGTAAGACAGACAACAATAAAGACAATGAAAAGCTAGAAAATTCAAAGATAGATGCCTTAGGAAATCGATACCTTGAATTAGGTAGATTTAGCGGAACAATTTTAGTCTCTATTGATAACTCTGTCGTTTATAATAAGTCATTCGGAATGGCAGATTATGATAAAGAAATCCCCTTTACAGACAAAACAGCTTTTAAAATTGGAGAGATAACCACTCTTATTACAGATGACATTTTACATACATTAGTAAGTAAAGGAGAAATTAAACTAGCAGACAAAATATCAAATCACCTGAAAGATTTTAAATCTAATGTTACTATCAAAGATTTGATGAAAAATAAAACTTCTGATAATTACAACCCATTAGGTAAATTGATTGAGCAAGTATCTAATAGAAGTTTTCAAAGTAATTTGCAGGAATATTGTGAAAGTTTAGAATTAGATAATACTTTTTTCAATAAGCAAGCGTCAGATGTTGCTATTGGCTATCTCTATCATAACTATAGAGGCAAAGGACTTGAGTTAGAGAAATCACCAAATTATGATTTGGATGTTTCATTTAGTAGTAATGGAATAAAATCTACAGCAAGTGATTTATTGAAAATCTTAAAATCAAGATCAGAAGATTTAAAGATGAGTGGTTATTTAGAAAACGATGGGTTTAGTTATTCCATAATGAATGAATCGAAAAACAAAAAAACGATAATCGTTTTAAGTAATAGAAAACAGCCAATAACGGACGAGATTCTGAATAGTATAAATGCAATTATCGAGAATGATGAATATAAAATTCCTCTTTCAAGAAAACCATTTGATATCGATCCGACCACTTTGAAAGATTTCTCAGGTAACTATGCTATTAATAAAAATGTAAGTTTTGAAGTCATAAACACAAGAGACAGTTTGTTCGTCTTATTGGGACCAAATAGAACACATTTAATACCACAGTCTTCAAATCAATTTTATATGGAACAAACGGACGCCTCCATGAGGTTTATCAAAGATTCGACAGGAATTGTAAATCGAATAATTCTTCTGAATGGTTTTATAGATAGTGATGAACAAGCAGTCAGAATAAAATGACTATCACCAACAAAAGATAAAAATGAATTGAAACGCATTTTATCAAAACATAAGTAATTCAAATATGAAATCAATCTTATTAATCTTATTTATTGGGCTTTGTCATTACACTTTTGGTCAGACATTCTCAGAATTAGAAAGAGTGATGGCTAAAGAGTTTTCAAAAAATTCAACCGAAGATGGAAGGTGGGTTTTCTATGCTGATAAAGCTAATATTGAAAAGATAGAAAAGCCTATTTTGAAAGAGCATTATCCAAGTTATAATTTTTTCAAAATCACCATGACTAACTATTTAGGTTATCACATAAATCAAGGGAATTGTATTATTCTTTTTGACAGTTCTAACTCGAAGGTTACATTGGTCGAACCACTGTGGTACAATGGTGTAAGTGAATCGTTAATTAAGCTCTTTATAAATAATCAATTTGATAACCAAGAGAGTCTACTTGCTACACTAAAAGAAATTCATGAATTAATGGTAGTTGGGTCAGGATATAAATTTATTAAAACAGGAGTATCGGACAGCATAATTACTTATGATCTTGTTTATTTTAAAGGGGACTCTTACACAACTGGCGGAAACGGAATAAGTACCACCGTTAATTACAATAAGGATGGGGTTTGGAGACAAATTGAGGTCGAAATGCAAAACCTAAAAATCAAAAAATATATTGTTATTAATCCCGCAGCACGAAAAGGCGATCTAGATTATAAAATGGAACAAATACGAATAATAGAATGAATCTACTTAAACGACATTGAGCATGATGATTAGACTTGATATCGCTTCATCCGTTACAAACTCAAGACCGTTTTGGGTAATAAAATAGGCTAACATATGAAAATCAAATTTGGAATATTATTCTTTGTGATATCAATAATTTATAGCTGTAGTTCACAGAATAAAGAAGGTAAATTGGTATCAGTCGTTAACAAAGAAGCGAATAAATTTCTTGAGGAAGAACGGTTTAATTCTGTTTCAATTGCTGTTTATCATAAAGGAAAAAGTTACATAGGACATTTTGGAGAATTAGATAAAAATCAAAG
>CAYTVR010000424.1:0-5061 GCA_964441245.1 uncultured Saprospiraceae bacterium
ATGTCACTAATCTATTATTGTTACCTATATTAACGCTTCCACAATTGTTCAGCGCCACCATTGCAGGATACACAAGAGTCGCTTTTGGATTTAAATATCCCTTGTTAATCCATATGACAACCAACACCCTATTCCTATCCTTAACTTTCTTGCCTCTCAATTGATTTCAGCGTAAAACCAAGGGTTAAACAAAAGTTTTAATAACCTAGATACATAATTGATATGAAATAATAACCATTGCCAACGACGTGTATAAGCAATAGCGGTTTAAGTTCTAATTCATGTCGCTGTTACTTTTAATTTTGTAAATTACTTTCTGAAAATTAGTGCTAAAAAAATCGCTACTACTGACACACAAAACCGTTATCTGCAAGCTTAAAAAACATCATACCTTTGAAAAATTCTCTTCAAAATTAGAAATGAAATCATTAACGTACTTCTTGACTTTATCGGATTTTCTAAAGACTAAATAATGCGTTCTTTTCAACCCGTTTTTGCCAATTCTCTTAAAAATCAAATCTTCGGATACCTTAAAGGATTTTAACGCCCATTTTGGCATACACATTATTCCCATATTGGCATCGACCATTTCGAAAGCGACCTCGGTAAGCGGAATAGCGGAAATCTTTTGGGGAGTAATTTTATTGGGTTTTAAAAAATGCTCATATACCGAGACCGTTTCCAAAGGAAAAGAATGGATTATCAAATGTGCATCTGAAAAATCATTTGTATCTAAAAAATCGATCTTGTTCAACGGGTTTTCTTTATGCATTATTGCAAAAATCTCATCTTCGTAAACCTCGCTACTCGATAGCGTTTCGTTTACGGGTTTTGAGGTAACTATGGCAATATCAATCTCATTGGACAAGATTTTTGAAATTGGTTGATGTGTCGCTTCAAGAATCAAATCGACATCAATTTCAGGATATAAAAGACCCATTTTTTGAATAAAAGAAGAGAGACCTTGATAAAAGCTATAACATTCGGTGCTGACCTTAATATTTCCGATCGAACCTGTTCGCAATTGTTCAATATTCTGAAAACCCTTTTCAATACTTTCGAGAATCAAATTTCCTAATATATAAAGTTCGGCACCTTCTTCGGTCAATTTCCATTTATTGCGTTTCCGATAAAAGACCTTGAAACCCAGGCGTTCTTCCAATTCCCTTAATTGATGGCTTAAGGCAGATTGCGTCAAAAACAATTTCTCGGCCGAATTGGCAATACTGCCCTCTTCCTCAATTGTTTTTATCAGCCTAAAATATTTGATTTCCATAGGTCACAAAGTTAACAATTTGGATAAATGCTGCAGTTGAAAAATTTTCAACCTTAAACTCAAAACCTTCAATTCCAAAGTTTGAAATCGTGACGTTGTCTCAATTAATTTTGAACAAATTAAAAACAATAAATTATGGAAAAACAAAATTTGAATTCAACTAACGATTTACTAAACGCAGTGCAAACTTATTTCGATGCTCTTTACCTTTGTGACACCAAAAAGCTTAATGAGGTGTTTCACAAAAGTTCTAGCCTTTTTGATGTTGATGAAGGCAAGGTTTTTGTTGAGCCCATTGCTAGTTTTAGCAAAGATGTTGGAGGAAGGGTATCGCCCGCAAGCAAAGAACAAGAGCCTGAAGCAGAAATTTTAATGATTGACTGGTTATCACCCGCTTGTGCAACCGTAAAAATAAGAATCAGAGCACACAATAACGTGTTTGTTGACCATCTTGGCTTTGTTAATGGAGAAGATGGATGGCAGATAGTTTCTAAAATATGGCATTTGGAAAAGGTAGTGGGCTAACACCCGCATCTACAATCTCAGCGGAAAAGCCAGCAGATAACAAAACCTACAAACAATACCGTTTTAGGGTTTAAAAGCTAAGGTCTGCGTATTTTTATGAGGTCGCGAAATCTTTGGCCCCGACGCTTCGGGGTCGCTTTGGACAGAAAAAAAGAAAAAACAAAAGATTGCGCTATGTGCGTGGCGGATAGCAAACCTTAGTTTGCTCCATTACTGCTTATTGCTCAGACGTTGTACGCAATTAAGCTCAACAATGACAAACAATGCTGAGCTTATATGAAAAGGTTTATTTTAGATTTGAACCTAGTTTCTAATCCTGATTTAAATATTTTTTGATTTGATTCCCTGCAAAATCCAGCATACTTTGGGTTGATGGCAAGTCGGCAAGAACATTAAGTAATCCAAAATCGTGAATGGTTCCATTAAAGCGAACCGTGCTAACTTCCACACCAGCTTGATCGAGCTTTCTGCCATATGCCTCTGCTTCATCACGTAATATATCATTTTCAGCCACCGCAATTACAGCTGGAGCAACACCTTTAAGCTGATCAATACTTGCTTGCAAAGGTGATGCATAAATTGACGTACGCTCTTTTGCATCAGTAGTATACTGATTCCACATCCATTTCATAATATTTGTCGTAAGGAATCTATCTTTTGCATAAGATTTGTATGATTCTTGTGAAAAAGTAGCGTCAGTTACGGGCCAAAGTAGAATTTGCGCTTTGATATCCAAAGAATCATCGTCTTTAGCTCTAAGCGCAGTAACAGCACTCATATTTCCACCAACGCTGTTTCCAACAATCGCCAGTCTGTTTCCATCTACATTAATTTCAGAACTATTTTGATACACCCATTTAGTGGCTGCGTAAATTTCATTAATAGCTATTGGATATTGAGCCTCTGGCGATGGTGTGTAGTTAACAAATACAGCTACGGCTCCAGAGCGTACCACCAAATCTCTAACCAATCGTTGGTGTGTTGGATAGTCTCCTAAAATCCATCCTCCACCGTGTATGAACATAAAAACAGGTAGCGCTTCTTTTACGCCTTCTGGTCTTACAATATTAAGTTTAATTTCATAACCATCGGTGTTAATTGTTTTTTCCGATTCTTCGATTCCCGACAAATCAACTTCTACTGAGGCCTGTGCCCCGATTAATACTTGACGAGCGTCTTCCTTTGATAAGGTTTCCAAAGCTGGTCCACCTGAAGTGTTCAAAGCTTTTAAAAATTCTTTTGTTCCGTGATCCAAATTTGAATCTGTTGCATAATCTTTTACTTGTGCATTTACATTTGTACTCATAATAATTAGAATTAAAAATTTAAAAATTGTTTTCATGATTTCTTGTTTTTGATTTATACTTTATTTGATGGTTCAAAGGTGAAAATTTGTATATTATAAATCCAATAAATAAATTTGCTTTATCATTAATTTTATTTATAATAATGACGATTCAACAACTCAAATATGTGATTGCATTAAATGAGGAAAGGCACTTCGCGAAGGCAGCAGAAAAGTGTTTGGTAAGTCAACCTGGCTTAACCATTCAACTAAAAAAATTAGAAGAAGAAATTGGAATTAAAATTTTCGATCGTTCCAAGGTTCCATTAAAACCAACCAAACTTGGGGAAGAAATAATAGAAAAAGCACAGCGGGTTATGAAGGAAACCCATGAGATTCGCGATTTTGTTATTTCAAAAAAGAATGAATTAAAGGGTACAATTAAAATCGGTATCGTTTCTACCTTATCTCCATACTTAATACCATTATGTTTGGGTGAATTGCAAAAAGCCACCCCAGACATTCACTATATCATCAAGGAAGCAACTACAGTAGACTTGGTAAAACACATTGATAGTGGGCAACTAGATATCGCCATTATGGCAACTCCAACAGGAAAAAAATTTCTTAGGGAGTTTCCAATCTTCGAAGAACCCTTTATAGCGTATCTCAACAAAAAACACCCACAGGTCAATAGTGAATATTATAAATTGGACAGCGACGATGTCAATAATTTGATGCTTCTAGAAAGTGAATTTTGCTATAATTCTCAGCTATTGAATATTTGTCAATTAGAGTCCTCAAAATCTGCGCCTAGGTTTTCTTATCAAATTAATTCTATTGAATCCTTAAAAAGAATGGTAAAAGCAGATTTTGGGTTTGCGATTTTACCTTGGTTATCGACTAGTGGTGAAAAAAACCATAACAACGCTATTGCTCTTCCTTTTGATTCTCCTATTCCGGTTAGGGAAATAAGTTTGGTAACTTCCGATACGTTTTCAAAAAAACTATTAATAAAAAAAATAAGTAAGGTGGTTTATGATTGTCTTCCAGAAGAATTAAAGCAAAAAACTAACCATAAAAAAATTAGATGGGACGATTCTCCATATTTTGTAAAATCAATATCTAAATAATAGTAGCTGCGTACAACATTGTCTATAATGTATAGCTTGTTTTCGTTAACTTCAAACTTATAAACCATTAACGGCTAGATTTGCCACGTCTGGAAATCGTTAGATTTCCAACGCCGCCACAAATCATAGCCTAAGCGATGTAACACATTACGAAAATCTGAACGCTAATGAATAAAATAATAATTCTTTTATTGTTATTAACTTTTGTATTTACCTCTTGTAAGAATTCCGAAAAAGGAAGTGACAAACTTGAAATCGCAAAACAATACTATACTACTCTTGATAATTCTGACCATTCTGTATTATCCAATTTATTGACCGACAGCCTTTTGACAAAGGAAATGGAATATAATTATGTGCAGACATTTTCTCTGAAAGAATATATTGAATGGATGAAATGGGATTCAGTATTTGACCCGACATATAAAATCCTGGAGATAGAGCAAGAAAACGGAATTGTAAAGGCGAGAATTTCAAAAATGGATAAAAGAATTTCTTTCCTTCATGAACAACCAATTGTAACCAGTGAAATTATACGATTTAGTAAGAATAAAATAAAAAGCCTTGAAAGAACTAACGTGATATTCAATGATTCAGTTTTTGTTAAAAACAGGACTGATTTTTTAAGTTGGGTTGACCAAAATCAACCTGAGTTAACTGGATTTATACACGACCAAACCAAGGTTGGTGGAATGAAATATCTGAAAGCAATTGAACTATATAAAAACAAAGAATAACGTGCTTCAACAACCTGTATAAAACCAGACAACTGCTCATAACCGAAGCGAACAACCGGCAATTTTCCAAAGTACTGCTCAGGGTAATTAATCCCCGGCATATTT
>CAYTVR010000425.1:0-5036 GCA_964441245.1 uncultured Saprospiraceae bacterium
GTTTAAAAGATCATTTGGGCTCCATACAAATTCTTTAGTCATAAACTCTAATAATATTACCAAAATCATTCTTTACCTCCAAACGACAAAAAAAAATCGACCGATGGAAGATTTTAAATGATGAATAATGAATCTCTTATGGATAGGAATAAGAAATTTTGAACCTGAAATAAATAATTGAATGTTCTTTTTTTATCAGAACCTCTATCGCAAATCCCACGGGAGAGGGCCATTCAACATTCAATCATTCTCACATTCAATGATTAAAATAGTGTTTTCCTTTATTGATGACGCCGATTACTTTTCCTTGAAAGGAATGACCGATTAAAGGACTATTTTTAGATTTAGATTGGATGTCTTTCTTCGTATAAGTCCACTCAGATTTGGGATGAAAGATAGTCAGGTTCGCTAGTGCACCTTCTGCTATTTCTGGAATAGAAAGATCAAAAGCGGTACGAGAATTAAAAGCAACCTTTTGAACAAAATCCTCGGTTGAAATAATTTTTGAAAGATGAGTGTTATATAATGGATACAAGGTCTCCAAACCAATGGCACCAAATTTTGCGTAAGGAAATTCTAAATCTTTAGCCTCTTGTTCAAGCGGTATATGATTAGAACTGATGAGATCAATTGTTCCATTTTTTAGACCCGAGTGCAATGCTTTGATATCCTTTTTTTCCCGTAAGGGAGGAAGGACTTTAAAATTGGTATCAAAATTCAACACTTCATTGTCCTCAAAAATCAAATTAAAAATAGGCGTCGAACACGTAATATCTAATCCTTTCGCTTTAGCCTCTTTAAGTTGTCGAACCGCATTGGCTGTAGATACATTGGCTGCATGTAATCGAGATTCTGTATATTCTAATAAGTAAATATCTCGTTGCAACATCAGCTCTTCTGCGATAGCCGGAAAACCTTTCATTCCTAATGAAGTACTCACTTTTCCTTCATGCATTTGTCCGTCTTTAATGATTCCATAATCATGAGGATGATTGATCACAATTCCGTTAAAGGCCTTCACATATTGTAAAGCACGCATCATCAAACCTCCATTCTGTAGTGCTTTTTTTCCATCAGAAAAAGCGATTGCTCCAGCTTGATTCATGTCATACATTTCCGTAATGTCAACTCCTTCACAATTTTGAGAGATGGCTCCCAATGCATAAAAATCGACAATGCTTTCTCTTGTATTATTTTTGAGATATAAGACTTCTGATTTGGAATGTATGGTGGGTGAAGTGTTGGGTTGACAAGCTAAACCTGTAAATCCTCCTGCCGCGGCAGATTTGGCAATAGAAGCGAGGTCCTCCCGATGTTCAAAACCAGGATCACTGGTTTGTACTCCATGATCCAACCAGCCTATAGAAATAAAGGCACCGCTCGCATTTACTACTTTAGCTTGAGGTGCTGTAATCTTTGCTTTGATGGAATCAATCCTACCTTCTTTGATCAGCAAATCTCTCTTTTTGCCATTCAATTTTGATCCGGGATGGATGATTTTTGCATTTTTTATTAATAACATACTCGTATCAACTTGTCTAATTTAGCGTTGCCCGCAAAAGTAGGGAATATTAGCGGATCGGGGTAACTGATTTTTAATTTTTCTTCTTTTGGTAATAGATTCTTTCTAAAATATATCCAGTCACTCCTCCCAAAGTATAACTCAATAGATCACTCCATAAAAATCCATATCCTAATATAAGTCCACCTATTTTATAACTTCTCAAATCATTCAACCAATCGGCCTGACATAGCTGAGACATTTCGACTACATAGCAAAGCAGAATGCTGATACAGGCTACTTTTAAGGAATCTACTTTGGTGAAAATAAACCCAACTATTAAAAAATATAATAGCGCGTAAAAATAATCTCCAAGATAAGGATAAATGAATGCAGGAATAAAACGAGTTCGAGAGAGTAAACCAAGTCCGATCACTATAATGATTAACAAAAAATATATTTTTCGATTTCGTTTCACGATAGTGGGATGGATTTTGCTTTTTATAAATTTTTCATTTTCTATTTATATCTACGATTATTCCACCAAATTGATTGATGCTCTTGTCGATATAGTTGTGCTTCGTTCAGACGGATTTGTAGTTCATCTAAGTGAAGTAGACCTTCGCCTAAAAGTTCATTTCCGACGGTGATCCGCAAGGCAGAGACTGGACTGTTAAGCCGAAGGGTGTCTTCTACCAAAGCCCAATCTTCATCCATACAACGAATCAAACGATCAATATGAAAAGCCCGTTCTTGCAATACTTCACTTGTGGATCGATTCAATTCTTCTACTCGAATCCATGTTCTCGCATCTAGATCGTTTTGTAAATCCATCCACATCGACCATTGATAAAGTGTATCTGCTTGCTGATTTGGAATAGGACCTTCAAAGATGATATTTTCTTTATTTCCCTTACCGGAAAAAGCACCTTTACCCGCGTACGCGTGATCTGTTTCTAAATAATTAAAATCTTGGTGAAAGAATTGAATCGTACTATCTGACATCAACCAATCACTGGCTATATGTAAACTGGTATCTTTCACAGACTCGACGATTTGGCGTTTTTTTGTGGCCCAGCGATCTTTCAATAAAGAGATCGGCAATTCATACAATTCAATAAATTTATCTTCATAAACTTTTGGACATTGATCCAATAAATATTGATAGCGTTCTTCTTTTCCTTTGTAATTGGCTTTTTGTAAAAAAATCAAAATAGGTTGTTGATTAGGCAAAGCATCGACTATATTCAAGGCTCGATAAGGTTCTCCAACAAAGGCTAAAAAATCTTTCGTTTGCGATAAGGAAGTTCGTCCCATAAAGGAAGACATCAAAGGAATTCCAGTCCGAACGGATGACCATAAAGATCGATAAGCCACAGGACCTTTAGCATCTAACCAAACATTTTCGGAGCCAAGATGAAAATAAGGAATGGGGAGAATAGCTTGATATTTTTTCCAATCTACTTTCTTTAACCACTTGTTATGACCATCCATAAAATTGTAACGCTTTGTTGGATGTGGATAGAGTTTTAATTTCTTTTTATTGATATAAGTCACCGCTTCAAAACTGAGCCAACCTATCATCAAAACAAACCAACCAATACGCCATTTTTTGTCATCAATCTGACGGATAAAATGATACAAATTATAGAAGGCAAGAATATTAATGATATAATAAAATCCCCAAGCAAAACGTCCTATACTTCGAAACTGCTGCAATGGTCCAGTGAATTCTAAAAGCTTTGCACCACCAGGTAAATTGAAAGGAAAACCTAAACTAAACAATAACAAAAACAATCCTGATGCAAATAAATTAATCATAAAGTTACGATGCGTAGGTTCCGCTTCCGGGAATAAAGTAGCCGTTTTATAATGTCGAAATCGACGAAAGAAAGTCCACGCAAAAAAGAAAATAGCTACTCCACCGATATAAGCAATTCCTTCTTTTTCGATCCACCACAATTCATCACCGTATAGTTTTTTCAAAATTCTTCCTGGCTGATATTCCAAAGGAAAGAAAATACTTTCTATGCGAGCTTTATAAAATAAAAACCCAAATGGTTTCTCCGGTCGATCTACAATTGGATCACTTAAATGCATCATTAAAAACAGCAAAACAAATGGAATAAAAACTTGAATGCTGCTATGAAAAAGGGTTGTTTTTAAATGAGGCCAAGAAAAATTTCTGCTTAGTTTCGTCAACCAATAGAAACCGATCATAAAAATAGAAATCGCAAAGAGGTAAAAATGAATTTGATATAATATCAATACCGATGCTCCGATCAAGACACTGATTGATCGGGCTTTTTTCCTTTCAAAAAGAAGCAATAAATAAATCATCATCGGAATCACAAAAGGATGCGCTAAACCGAAGTGATAATTCATTCGAACAATTTGCGGAGACAAAAAACATACGCCTAAAGCCACCGGAATGGCATACCACAGCGGCAGATCTAGCTCTCGGAAGATCAGAAATAAAAATATCCCACAAAACAATAAGGAGAACAACAAAAAAACATTCCATATCCCTGCAAACCAAGGGCTGATATCGACGATATTTTGACTAATAAATTTGACAGAATTCGTGAGTAAAGGAATGTTATCCGTAAAGTCAACTCGATCGCCATAAGGATAATTCATCCCTCCATAATGCCAGTAGGTGGAATCATGTTCGATGTGATACATTGCAGCCATATAGCTGCGAAAACCATCCACACTATTCCCTATAAAATGACTATTCGGTGCTTTGATTAAATCAAAATACCGAATGCCCATGATGATGGTCATCAGTAAAATTAATAACCAAAGTCCTTTGTAACGTGATGGATTAGATGGAGGCAAGTTAGTTTTATTTCGTCAAGATTTTCTTAATGGTCAAGTAAATTTATTGGTTTGTTCTTATTGTTCCACCAAATATATCTAGTGAACCTTTAACCAGCGGTTTTCCAAAAACGAAGTAATAATACTTCGAGACCTAAAAAGATCAAAGCAGCAATTAAACACCATCTCCACAAAACAACTCCACGACTTCGATCGCCAATAAGCGGCGTTAAAGTTGCCATTGCTTCTGATTGAATGATCTGAACATTCGGCCCTACTTTATCTACCAAATCAGATTCATTATAATATTCTAGTTCTGATTCCATTCGATCATAGTTAAATGCATATTTGGATAAGACTTCTTTTTCATTTAAAAACAAATCGTAATAACCTGCTTCTGGAATTTGATTGTTTACACCCAATATGACTTTGGGGCCGACTCCTCTTTGCTGAGGAATAAATTCTTCTGCTTTTCCTTTTAATTTGTAAACCATCTCCCCTTCCGTAATTCGGTTATCCGCTTCCAACATTTCATCTTTTCCTATGACATAGGCGATCTGTCGATCCTTCGCACTAGAGATAGACATTTTGTATAACATCGGAATAAATATTTCTCCGCTTCGAACCAAGTTATTGTATTTTTCATCCAAGGGTGCTGCGCAAAGATAAAGATGTCCTTGACCACTACGATATTTGCCCAAGTAAGTGGAACCAT
>CAYTVR010000426.1:0-5025 GCA_964441245.1 uncultured Saprospiraceae bacterium
AATCAAATTAAAACAAAAATGAGAAAACTTATCTACCTTTTTATGGTGGCAATTTTTGCCCTACCTGCTACTGCACAAACGGATTCTTGGTACGTTCAAACGGGGGTGTTTGAAAAAAAAGTGGGCCTAGATTATTTTAACAAAACGGGCTATCCCGTTTATTATTCACAAGATGCTTTTGGATTTCATAGATATTTTATCGGAACATTTAAGGATGAAACTCTTGCTCAAGCAGCCAAGCAAAAAGCAGATCAAATGGGCTTCAATGGAGTCGTAGTTAGTGGGGAAGAATTAAACAATACTTGTCATTGTAATTACATCCCAACACCTCAATCTGTCTTAGGATCATTGAAGAATATTTTCTTTGATTTTGATCGATCGAATCTACGGTCTGAGTCTAAAAAACAGCTACAAGAATTGACCAATGTGTTGAAAGATTTTCCTAATTATTATGTCACTTTAAGAGCACATACCGATGCAAAAGGAAGCTTGTCTTATAATCGTGCTTTGTCTTTAAGAAGAGCTGCTTCTGCAAAAAAATACGTATTGGCCAAAGGGATTCCAGCCAAACGAGTAAAAACAGAAACTTTTGGAGAAGAAGTACCCATCGCTAAAAATGAATTAAATGATGGAAAAGATACAGAACAAGGTAGACAGTTGAACAGACGAGTTGAAATCTTGATCATGGATCAACATGGAAACATTGTGAACAGTTTGGTAGATGAAATTGAAGTGCCGGAAGACTTGGAAAGTTAGACTCAGCTGAAAATCTATGTAGTGAAAAAGTGTCATCCCTAATTTCAAGACTTATCAAGTAGACAAAGAAATTCAAAACACCATGAATTTTAGCGCCTCCAAAGTCGTATTAGAACACTGATTGAACAGAGTACTCAGATCGCGCAGATTTCTCGACTAATGCGTCTTTCAATCGAGGGGGAATCTGCGTAATCTGAGTAATCTGCAAGATCTGTGTACCATTTTTGGTATCAGTATCGGTAATCTGAAATACTTTGATAGTAAATTAAAATTAGGGATGACACCTATTCATTGAATTTAAAAGTTCTCTTATTATTCTTTGATCACTTTTATCAAACGATTGATGTCTTTGTCGACAAAACGAACAAAGTAAATTCCTGATGGATAATGAATCAAGGATACCTGTCCGGTATAAGTTTCATCATAACGAACAATTGAACTTTCCTGAATCCGTTTTCCATTTACATCATAGACTTCGATATTTAAGAAAACACTATTTTTGTTCCATCCTTTTACATCGATTCTAAAAATACCTTTCGTAGGATTTGGCGCAAGCTTAATGGATAATTGATTCAAAACATTTTTAGTATCAGTATTGAAATCAACGACAACAGATTGAGTAGAAACACAACCCAATGCATCTCTGACAACTACTGAGTAATCACCTGGATTTAGATTTTGAAAAACATTAGACGCTTGGAAAGCCGACCCTGCTGAAGTACTATATTGATATGGAGGAATTCCATTGGCTACATTGATTACTATGGTACCATCATTAGCATTGGAGTTACTTGCGTTTTCGATTTCAACTGAATAATCTAATGTACAAGATTGTAGGATGACTGTTTCTTCATAGGTGCAATCCAAGTTATCTTGAATGAAAATAGTGTATTCACCAGCAGCGAGGTCATTGAAAACAGGACTCGACTGAAACGTTTCTCCACCATCAATACTAAACTGAAAAGGAGCAAATCCATTGATAGGTGAAACTAGAATGGTTCCATCTGAAACTCCCACCGTACTGGTCGCAGCAATGTCAAAATCGGCACCGAGCATACACATGAAAGTGGCACAAAATTGATTGGTACTTATATATCCGAAATTTCCATCACCATCCAATAGTACACCACCATCAGCATTTGTAATCGTAAAATCTCCTTCGCCATATATACAACATATTCCATCACCATATGAATCTTCCATAATGAAATTGTAGCAAAGATCGGGATCTAAGCAAAATTCTTCAGTAATTGTCGTGAACTGTAGATTTTCAGGATATGGGCCTCCAGTTGCTATTTCATTGCCCATAAGATCATATAATCCCCAACTTGTTTCATTTGGAAATCGATCTGCAAGAATGGACAAGGTAACGATAGCTGCATTTTCAATAATATTGAATGTTCTTCCAGATGCATTATTGGCCATGACTTCATCGGTCATTCCATTTGGATTTGATGCTGAAATAGTGATGCTGTTATTGCCATCTATAAAACCGGAAATAGTGAATGGAAAATTGAACGAGGCTCCTGGAGCAAGTGTACCATTCCAATCAAAGCTTTGAAAAATGTTACCATTAATACTTATTTCAATGGTTGCAGAGCTAATGGTTTCAGACCCAAAATTATTTAAAGTAAAAGTTATTTGAGCTTCATCTTCACAGAAACTGCCATCCAAACCATCAATATTACTAATACCGACATCAAAACGGGGTTGTCGAGAAATAGTGGCTCTTATGGTATCATTCAATGGGGCTTGATCATCTGCTAAGTTTGTAAAAACCTTAAACTTGTAATCACCAATCGCAGACATATTAACAGGTGTAGCAAAGGTATGTGCATAAACGGCATTGGGTTCTAATGTATAATTAACGCTTTCTACAACTGCGCTTCCATTTTCAAAAATATAACCTACTTCAAATTCCTCTTGCGTCTCCAAACCAAAATTCGTTACTTCAATGGATACCATTTCACTATCCGTTAGATCCGGTGTACTTTGAGGCGAAGCAATCAAAGAAGGACCAATATCAATGGTGTCTCTTGATAACTCAAAAGCAATGATTCTTGTATCCACATCTCCACCACCTTCACCTCCTGCGTATTCTGTAGTATACCAAAAAACGCGACCATTGGTAGGGTCAACAGACATGTGTGCATAATCACCAAAACGACCAAATGAACTAATGGAACGATCTCCTTCTATTGCTACATATTCTTCGACCGTCATTTCTCCTAGTGGATCAGATGATCGACGTCCCGTAAAATTAACACCAACAAAAGTATTGTTACTCGTTACGTTATAAGCCAAGCCAATATTTCCATCTTTATCGATACAGATACCAGCCATAAATCTATCTTTTCCATCATCTGGAGCAAAGGTGCCTTCTTGATATAAAAACCAATCACCTCCTGTTCGTCTTAGCTCTACCCAACGAATTCCGGATAGGTTGTCCCCGTCGGTAGCGTCTGTGATAAAGTTGAAAACCATAGCCTCATGAGTATCAAAATTTCGATAATGTGCTTGATGCATGATCACCTCAGGAATGGCATCTAGACCATTTCCACCACTTTGAGGAACGCAAGCAAAACCAGGTCCATTCTCAGAACAAGGATAACTATCAAAAGGAGTCAAAGGAACTCCTAGATTAACAATAGTCGTATTATCCGCATTAGCAAAGTCAACATCAATGGTATAAATTTCAACTTGATCTTCTGCGACGTCGCCCCAGGAAGAATCATTGAGTACCATAAAAAGAGGTCCTGTAGTAGGTGCTGTGAGTCCAGTCCAATCAACAGGAGTCGCTACAAAAAAACCAGCTTCCGTATCATTACTACCCGGTAATTCAATTCTTTGTATCGGAACATCTGTTTCCCCAGTCAACATGGCATTTCTATCAATCAAGTAGCAATGCAAGATGCCTGCACTGCCTTCGTTTGTCGTTACAGTATATGAATCCTTCCAAATACCATATTTAGGATAATCTGGAAAACTAGGAGTCGCAAAATTATACACATCGTACTCACCCATAGGATCAGTTCCTTTTGAAATAGCGACTAATAATTGATTGCCTTGAGGAAATTCTGTAATGATCCAACGCTCAGCTTCTTGATCATACATGATAATGGGATCACCAGCAGAAGAAAAACCGATACTACTCCATAAAGTATTTCCTGTAAAGGTGTTTAATAAATTTCCTTGTTTATCATATACCCCAATTGTAGTGGCATTCACTGCTTGTACGTAATAATTTTTTCCAATATCACCACTAGGATCGTTAGGAGCAGTTCCACTGCTTAGACCTAATATATTCACCAATGGTTCGATAGAGATCATGGATTCTGGACTAAACGAAGTCTGTCGAATAGGGTCCGGTCCTTGATGCTCTAGCGCTGGATGAATAACTGTATTTCGGCTTCTACCAGGAAAGTCTTTTGGAGCCTTCCAGTTTTTTCGAGCCTTTTTTCTTTTTTGTTGATCCGTTGCCTGAAGACTAATTAATTCTTTGATAGGAGGAGTGGTACCCAAAAACTCGGCATAAGTCGTTTCTACTTTGGCATCAATAGTCGTGGAGTTACTAGGATTAATTTGTGCAAAGCTTATATTGGAAAAACACAGGAATATAAATAACACGCACGGGTAGTAATTTTTTTTCATAATTAAGTAGGATGAATAAGAGACAAATACACCGAAGCATTTTGACTCAATGAATAAAAAATAGAAATCAAATGACTTGATGTAAATGCAAGTATAGGCAAGTCATTTGTCTATATATTTTAATGGTTTTAGTTCTTAAATAGTAGCTTTAGAGAATAGAGGATTGTTGTTGCTTTTTTGAGGTGCTAGCGATTCATTTTAGAAACTCTGGCCTTTTTTATAATTTCAGGAAAGCTGGCTTCGATCACTAATTCAGAGCCTTGTATTGTTGATAGAAGAGCATCTGGATCAATCGTACTCGTATCGTAGGAAAACATAAAACGATTTTCAGTTCTACTAATTTGACCTTTTGAAGCTAGACCATAGTTAGAGAATTCTTTAATGAGCGCTTTAGCTCTGACGCCAGGTTGTAGTAATACTAATACTTTTTTTTTGTCAAAAAACTTTTCCGGTGTGGAAGGATTGGAAGCGTTTTTATTAGAAGAACAATTAATGCTTAAAAAGAGAATAGAACATAGCAAAAACAAGATACCTGGTTTAAGTTTGTGCATAATGTTGTTTAGTTAGGATCATGTGAATAATAACTTATAACAAAGGTGAAGAATTGTTTTTTCTTTA
>CAYTVR010000427.1:0-5019 GCA_964441245.1 uncultured Saprospiraceae bacterium
GATGTCTCTTCTTTGATCATTAGCATCATCTGTAGCCGGTCTATCGATTTTAACAATATCGGGATGATCAGCAACTAAGAAATCAATGTCTAAACCTTTTAAAAGAAAATCCGTCGTCATGATATGATAGGTTTTTTCTGGATCAATAGATTTATTATCGATCAACCATTCTTTTTTGGCTGGGCTAAAATATACCTTGTCATATTGTAGATAAGCTCCTTTGCCAACTTTTGCTTTTCCTGTTTCGAGTGTTTTCAGTAATAGACTTCCTTTCATATCGACTTCTACAATCGGTCCTCCATAAGGCATGGCTCGAAAAATATCCACTCCTGTGACATTGCCTTCCAGTTGATCATCAATTCGAATAGAACCACTATTTAAAAAACTACAAGCCACCGGTTTTTCAGCTGCGGCAGTCATTGATTTGGCGATCATTTTTCCTAAATTGGTTTGTTGATTCCGATTGGTGGATTCTCGTCCATCTAAAGGTTCTTTTGCGATGTAAATAATTTCGGAAGGATTATCAATATATTCTTTGATTTTTTCGTCTAAAATTCGAGCCCATTTTTTGACTACAGAACGAACAGTCTCATCATCTCTGAGTGATTCGTCAATGGTGATCAATCGAGAGCTGACCCAACTTCTTCTTGTTTTTTTATCATGATAAACAGTATGAACATAAGCAGATTTGGCATTGGCATCAGCTTTGGCAACAGTGGTGTTCCCTACCGTATGTTTCATGTGATGATGATCGTGGCCGCCCATCAGCAATGGCACTTGTGGCACCTTTTTAGCCAACTCTAAATCTTGCTCGATTTCTAGGTGAGTCAATCCAATGATGACATCGACTTCAGCAGATAATTCTTGAACAGCTTCCAATGCTTCACGGGTATGGTCTTCATAGGTCACATAATCTTTAGGATTGGAATCGATAGTAGCACCAAAAAGTCCAATTTTAATTCTTGTTCCATCTTCATCTACGACTTCCCAAGTATAGGTTCTTGGTAATGCTCTTCTTTGGCCATCCACTTCTTGATAAAAAGGTAGCTTTTGATTTCCTCTATTTTGGAGAACATTGGTTCCTAGCCATTCAAATTCAGATTCATTAATTCTTTTTTGGAGATCAGGTTCTTTTAGGTCAAATTCGTGGTTACCAAAGGTGACTAGGTCGACTCCTGTTTTATTCATGGCCTCGACCATTTGTTTTCCTTTTATTCGTTCCCCGTCAAGTTTCATGGTTCCAATTAAAGAAGGATTTAGAAAATCACCAGCGAGTACCGTTAGGGTATTGGCATTTTCTGCGAGCAATTGTTTACGTAAAGTAGCTACTCTAGCCATTCCACCTACTTTACCGCCTTCCAAGGCTCCAATTTCATATACATCATTGATCTGTAGAAAAACGACTTCAATTTTTCCATCATCAGTCGGGATCGTATTGGTCGTTTTTTTGGTGCTTTTACAAGCAAAAATAAATAGAACTGAAAATAATAGCGTGATTGTTGTAGAGGTTTTCATGGACTGATTGAATTTAAAATAATTGATTATTTGGTGAATAGGGGATGGCTCAAATATAATGGATATTTCTTGAAATCAATGCAGGAGGCTTGTTTCCGAATAAAAATGGTTTTGCTACAAGCTGAGTTAAATTTTTGGAATTAGAGCATGTTTGATTTTTTGCTTCCTGATAACCAGTATTTTAGGAGCTCGTCTTCTTATTAAAATAGTGAACTAGTTCGCTAGGCAATAATTTCGATACTTTGTCAAAACCCTAAACTCCTGATTATCAGTTCTCCCGAATTTTAAACATAGTCTTAATTATTTTATAGCATAAAAATAACATTAGTCTTATTAAATAATTTTATTTTTGCATTCGATTTAACCTGAATCGAAACGTATTACCTACAATTGTTACCTCCAAAGCCATTTAAATATACATTATATTAACACTCATTTTTCAAATTTTAATAAAATGAACATGAATTCACGATTATTATTGCTGCTAAGTGCGTTCTTATTAATGAGCACTTTCGCTACAGCGCAAACGACAGTCTTTTCTGACGATTTTGAGTCGGGTTTAGACAATTGGGTTTTGGAAGGTACTTGGGCGACGACTAACAACCAATCTAATTCTCCATCTTTTTCATTGACGGATAGTCCTGGTGGCAATTCCTTGGATACTCAAAATATAAGTGCGACGATGATGGTCGGTGTAGATTTGACCAATTTATTTGAAGCAACGCTCAATTTTTCAGCTATTTATGCAATTGAAGATCCATTTTTTGATTACTGTTTTATAGAAGTTAGTGGTGACGATGGCATGTGGGTGAATATAGATACCTTTTATGGGACTAATTTTTTGCCATGGGATAATTTTACTTATTCGCTGAATGATTTTATCGGGAATTCTGATGTAAAAGTTCGATTTCGTTTAAAGACAGATAGTGGTTTTACTAAAGATGGGGTCTATATTGATGATGTAGCTATAGTTACCTCAACAGAGGATATTACTCAGCCAATTATTATCCACGAACCACCATTTTTGTACGAAAGTAACATTGGTGATGTCACTATGATTGCTGAAATAACCGATCTTTCAGGGATTGGAACGACAACTCTAAAGTATAGCATAGAATCAGGTGTTTTTGAATCCGTTGAAGGGATGAATGTCGGTCAAGATTCGTTTGCTTTTGTGATTCCGGCTATAATGGCTGGTACAGAAGTGTTGTATTTTGTAGAAGCAACAGATGCCTCTGTAAATAATAATTTGGCGACTTCACCAACTTTCAATTATATCGCGGGAAATCATATTTTTTATGACAATGGTCAGATCGATGAGGTGAATTCATTTGGACCAGCATCCACTACAGGATATGGAGGAGCTGCGGTACGTATGTCTACCTTTGGGAAAACGGATTTAGTTTACGCTTTAGTTCGAAATCACCGAGAAGTCAATATCGCTAATGCTAATTTTCAATTTCATATTTGGGGTGATAATAATGGTACGCCAGGTGCTGATATGATTGCACCGATTACCGTTACTCCTGAAGCAACGGTGGCAGATAATGATGTGATGACTCGAATTGATTTAGCACCTTATGCTGCTGAGTTGAGTGATGTCAATGGAGATGTGTTTGTAGGAATTACTGTTCCAGCAGGACAAACTTATGTCACTCAAACGAATACGGGTGATTCCAGAAGAAATTATATTTTGACCAACTCCGGTTGGATTTTAAGCGAAGATGTGGATTATCATATCAGACTAGTAACGGACTCTATTGTACAACCTAATGCTTGTGGAGATGCAGCTGATTTAACTGATTTATTAGGAAAAGGACCAATGAATATTCAAACGTCTAGAATTTATAATAATGAAGATGTTGCGCCAACTGGTGAAGAACCAACAGTCGGTTGGGAATGTTTTGGTGAAGAAGATGCAGATGGAAATTCAACGCCAATGATCAATAATCCTTTGTGGTTTACTTTTGTTGGAGATGGTGAAAAATATAGAATCACAACCACTGATTGTAATGGAACCGCACCAGATTATGTCAACAATGGAGATACACAATTTGCGCTATATGAAGGAACTACTTGTACGGAATTGACGCCAGCTGATTGTGATGAAGATGCAGATGGTGTACCGCCTCAAGGACCTTTCCCAGCTGGATTGAATTATCAAACTACAGCTGGAACCGTTTACTATTTATTGGTAGATGGTTTTATCGGAGCAGGAGGTGATTTTTGTATTGAATTCAATCAGACGACAGAGCCGGCTTGTAATGATCTTCGCTTGGGGACTGCATCAGCATCTGAGACGGTATGTCTTGGACAAACAACGGATATCCAATTAGATGGATTTACTTTTGCTCCACCAGAAGGCATGTTGAATGGTTTTGTCTGGTCGGTGCATACTGAGGATATTACAGGATCAATGGATCCTTGGAACTTAGCAAGTTGGGTGAGTAATTTTCCTTTATCTTCTACCACTTATATTCCTGAATTGACACAAGGAGTGAATCTTCCGGATGGAGTGTATTATTTGACACCTATTGTTTTTGCAGATGCATTTGGCGGTTCAGATAACTGGCCAGCTATTGATTTGACTCAAGCTTGTATTATCGTTGGTCCTTCTGTGAAAATAGAATTTTTGTCTGAAGATCCAGGAGCTTTGACTGTTGGTTCTAGTTTTGAAACGGAGATTACTCCACCAGGAAATAATGGTCAAGCAAGTGTACAAGTCTCAGGAGGTACAGGAAGTTATACTTACCTTTGGGACAATGGAGCGACTACAGATACGATTTCAAATATCGCTGCTGGTTCTTACTTTGTCACGGTTTCTGATGAAAGTGATTGTGTGGATGATGTGATCATTGAAGTCGTCGTTGATCAAAGTGTTGGCGTAGGTGATCCTGTTTTTACTCAAGCTATTTCGGTTCAGCCGAATCCTGCTCAAAGGTTAACAAACGTGGTTCTTGATTTTGAAGAAATGTTGGATTTACAAATTAGTTTGACCAACAATCTAGGTCAAGTAGTTTTACGAAAAGAACTAAACAGTGTGACGCAAGAAGTAGTCGCACTGAATTTGGAGGATCAAGCCAACGGTGTGTATATGATCCATATCACAGATGGAGAGAGAAAAGCTGTTCAAAAACTGATCATCGCTAAATAAACTTTCCTTTACGGAAAATAGAAATAACGAGAATCGGCTGTCAAGTCTTTATGACCTGACAGCCGATTTTTTTGGTCAATCAAATTTATTTGGTTGTCAAAGCAAAGCTTTGAAATCGTCAATACATGGACAGTTTTTTTTCGTTAGAAATGAAATGATAAAGCCTTAATGATCTAAGCCTAGCAGAAAATCATACAATAATTCTTTCTGAAATATTTTCTGCGATTAGTTGTTGATGAATGTTCATTACTTGTAAAATCAAAGATTGTTCACCATCATTATAAATGACGAAATCTGCTCGTTCCACTTTTTCGGCATCGGGCATTTGTTTGTCCATTCTTGCTTTGATG
>CAYTVR010000428.1:0-5017 GCA_964441245.1 uncultured Saprospiraceae bacterium
TTATTGCCACAAATGAGAATGAACATCTGAAAAATGATGATGAATTTGCATTTGCAGCAGGTCAAATAGTTCATTATTTACTTAGTAGGAGTGAG
The DNA here is from genome assembly GCA_964441245.1 of uncultured Saprospiraceae bacterium. Classification (GTDB taxonomy): domain Bacteria; phylum Bacteroidota; class Bacteroidia; order Chitinophagales; family Saprospiraceae; genus JALZUU01. Next base: position 96 of record CAYTVR010000428.1, read on the forward strand.
GCAGGAAATCGTACACATGCTTTGTTAGAACCTTTTTTGCAAAAAACAGATGCGACACTTTTAAAACGTGAAATTGCAAGGAGTTTTGATATGTATAAACATGCCATTAAGTTCTATGCTCGAAAATATGAGTTTGATAAAATTATGAGTGAAGTTATGGGATACGAACCGGACGAAAAGAATATGAAAAACTTATTGCCTTCGACCTTGGCTGGATATTTTGCTAAGAGTACTTTTGCTAAAAAATCAGAAAACTAATTTATCAACCTTATAAATTTAAAAAGATATGTCATTTAAAAATAGAGTATTCGGATGTGTAATTGTGAAATCAATCAACTCAAATTATAATGCAGATTTTAGCCATCAACCACGAACATTGCCGGATGGAACAGTTTACGCAACAGATAAGGCTTTGAAATATGCTATTAAAAATTATTTGAGAGATATGTATGAAGATGAAAAAGTCTTTTATTTTAAACGGTTTGATAGTGATTTTAAACCATTAAGTCTTAATGAAGCCTATGCAAATATGTTTGCCGAGAACAAAGATACAAAAGATAAAAAAGTAGTAGCAAAAGATATTTTAAGTTGTCTTGATATCCGATTGTTTGGTGCCACTTTCGCAAAAAAAGGAAAAACGGCTGACAGTAACGTTGCGATTTCGATTCATGGGCCAGTTCAGATAAACCATGGTGTAAATGTATGGCATGAAAACAATATTTTTTCTGAACAAATTATGTCTCCTTTTAGAAATGCTAAAGCCTCTGATGATAAAGATGGAAAAAGTGATGCATCTACATTAGGTCGTCAATCAAAACTACAAGAAGGCCATTATTTACATCATTTTTCTATTAATCCCTCTAATCTTAAAGATATACTCATATTAGCAGGAGATGGGGCAAATGAAATATCAGACAAAGACATAACAAAGTTAAAAGATGCAATGTGTAAAGGCGTAACCTACTATGATAGCTCCGCCAAGGCAGGAACGGATAATGAATTAACTATATGGATTCAATTGAAAAAGAGTTCTAAAATTGTTCTACCAAATATCAATTCCCTAATCAATAAAGAGAAAGTATCAAAAAAAGATGGTAAAATGGTTTTTGATCTCAACGAAGTTTCTTCCGTAGTTAAAAAATATTCTAATGATATAGAAAAATATGAGATCTACTATCAAAAGGAGAGTACGGAAATTAAGAATGGCCCAGAGGAGAAAAATCATTTTGACTTAAACTAAACTATGTAAAACATGAAACAATTAATATCATTCGATATTAAGGCCGATTTTGGATTTTTGAAAAAACCAGATACTAATGAACCTATGTATTTAACTTTCAATATGATACATAAACCATTCGTATTGGGATTATTAGGAGCAATTTTAGGAGAGCGAGGATTTCAAAAAAATGAGGTTTTACCTGATTATTATTTGAAGTTAAAAAGTACTCCAATTGGATTTATGCCTTTAAATGCAGAGAAAGGGAATTTTCAAAAAACGGTGATAAAGTATAATAATGGAGTTGGTTATGCAAGTCACGAAACAGGAGGGAATCTAATTATTACAGAACAAACTCTAATCAAGCCATCTTATCGCATTTACCTCTTAACTGATAATCAAGAGTTAATTCAACGTATCCAAAATTACGAGGCCGAATTCCTACCTTACTTAGGTAAAAATGATTTTTCGCTTTGGTGGGATAATGTAAAAGTATATGATTATAAAGAATTTGAACCGACAAGTAGTTATCAAGTCAATTCTTTATTTATCAAAAAAAAGATAATTAAAAACGGAAAAGAAATTAATAATGATATTCCTGTTTGGGAAATGGATTTTACAGGTAATGAATTTATGTACTTTGAACGATTGCCAATAGGTTACGACGAAGAACTATTTCAATACGAATATCAACCTTTTGTATTGACATCATTCAAATTAAAAAAAGGATATAAAATAGATAATCTTTATCAACTTAACAAGGATGAAATTATTCAAGTCTTTTGATGAATTGGTTCAAAATGAAACTCGAATAGAGAAGGTTTTGATCAATTATAAAAAGTATCATGCTCATACGCATAAAGTTCGTGATTATGAAAAGTTACATGAGCATGTTCATTTGGTAATGAGTTACGCTTCAAAATTGGTTAAGGCACATGGGTTAGATGCCGTTTTGGATAGTATGATACATGATTTGATAGAGATAAATTCAAAAATCGAACAAATCAAAACGTTAGGTAATTTTATAAAAAGACTTTTTGTAAATGCCTTGATCTATCATGATTATGGGAAAGTCAATGAAAATTTTCAGATTGATAAAATGCAAGATAAGACATTTTTCAAGCGAAATGAAAAAAACAAAATTGGTTCTCAGCATTCAATTTTAAGCGCTTACGTTTTCTTAAATATCCATTTAAAAAAGATTATAGAAAATCAAAAAATTTCAACTTCCGAAGCTAACTTTTTAGTAGTCTCTACTTATCTTTTTGCTAACCCCATATTAAAACATCATTCAAGTTTTTTTGAACATAAAATAGGTTTCGATGATGAAAAAATAATTACATTAGAGCCTTATTTGAAATTATTCCAAAGTAAAATAACAAATGGTACAAAACATTTGATGGCGAATATCTCAAATGTCATTGAGAGTGAATTGAAAAAATATAAAAAGGATGGAAGTACTTATTTTTCATTCTTTGCTTTACTGAAACTCAATTTTTCACTTTTAACAGCTTCTGATTATTATGCTACCAATGATTTTATGGGCGACATGCCAATAAGTGATTTTGGAGTAATTGATAATAAGTTTAGAAAACAACTTTTTGAAAATTTTACCAATAATGATGATGCTAAATATAACGGAGATTTATTAAAGAATCTAGACCGGTATAACGACCTTCAATTTTCTGAATTACAAGAACGAAACAATAAAAACCTTAACAAGCTTCGTCAGAAAATGGGAGCGGAGGTAATTACAACACTTCGGAAAAATATCGATAAAAAGATATTTTACTTGGAAGCACCTACTGGAGGTGGAAAAACAAATATGTCTTTTGCCTGTACCTTGGAATTGTTGAAATCTGATGAACGACTGAATAAGGTATTTTATGTCTTTCCTTTTACAACCTTGATTACTCAAACTTTTAAAAGCATTAAAGAAACGCTTCAAATCGAAAATGATAAAGTGATTCAATTACATTCAAAAGGTGGCTTTCATACAAGTACAAAAGAAAAAGATGAAGATGGGCTTTACGGAGGTGAAAAGTTGAATTATATTAATAACCTTTTTATAAATTATCCTTTTACTTTACTTTCTCATATTAAGTTTTTCAACATTCTAAAAGGAAATGGTAAAGATGTAAATTATATATTGCATCGGATGAGTAACTCAGTAGTGATTATTGATGAGTTACAAACTTATACACCTAAGCATTGGGATAAGATAATTTTCTTTTTACATCATTATGCTAAGCACTTCAATATTAGATTTATTGTAATGTCTGCAACTTTGCCTAAGATTGATAAATTGAGCAAAGAGGCAAGAGGCAAAGTTCAGGCACTGATGCCTAACAAATATCAATATTTTACTAATCCTAATTTTAAAGATAGAATAACTTTTGATTTTTCATTGCTTGGCGAAAGTGGGCGGCAGAGAATCGAATTGAAAGACTTATTGGATGTAGTTTATAGAGAATTAGAAAAATATGCAAAAAATAATAACAATGCTTCAAACGGCTTGATTGAATTTATTATTAAAAAATCCGCTTCCGAATTCTATCAGCTAGTGGATAAGGATGAGAGGTTTAGTGATTATCAAATCTTTTTAATCTCAGGTACCATTTTAGAGCCACGGCGACAAGAAATTATTAAGGCCATTAAAGAAAAGACCTATCAAAAGACATTAGTTATTACTACACAGGTAATTGAAGCTGGTGTTGATATTGATATGGATATTGGTTTTAAAGACCGCTCTTTGGTGGATAGTGATGAACAATTAGCTGGTCGAGTTAATCGAAATGCAAGTAAAGACGAGTGCAAAGTTTTTATTTTTAATTATGACCGAGAAGTTAAAATATATGGAAAGGATAAACGCTATCAACAAAAATTATCCAAGGAAGATTATGAGGCGGTCTTAAATGATAAAAATTTTGATAGACTATATGATAAAGTTCATTCTGATATTAATAAAATGAATGAGAGTGAGCATTATGTTAACTTAGAAGACTATAAAGATAATTTTAAGAAATTTGACTTCAGAAAAATTCATGAAGAATTTAAACTAATTGACACTAAAACAACATCTGTTTTTATTCCTTTAGATATTGATAAAAAATGGTTCTCAAAAAGTGAGTTGACTTTTCTAGATTCGTTTATGAAGATGAATCTAGAAAGAGTAGAAGGTGAAAAGGTTTTTGAAATTTATAAAAGTATTGTTTTTAATCAGGGAGATTTTGTACAAAAAATGATTGATAAAAAACAGATAGGAGGTATAATGTCAAAGTTTATGTTTTCAATTTTTACAGATTCTAAATTGAACAAGGAGTTGCTAGTTTATTGCGATCACGAAGATGAAGCCTTTGAAAAATTTGGATTAATTTATCTTTCTCACTATGATCAAATTTATTCTTTCGAAGGTGGAATAGACGATAGTAAATTTGAATCAAACCTTTTTCTTTAAAAATGCACCCCACCGCCACCCACATCGCCTACCTCCACATCTGCCACAGAAAACTCTGGCTCTTCTCCAACGGCCTCAACATGGAGCACAGCTCCGACCTCGTCACCGAAGGAAAACTCATAGACGAAAACAGCTACCCCCAACGCGCCACCAAATGGCAGCAGCTCCAAATCGACGGCATCAAAATAGACCACTACGACGCCAAAAATGGAATTGTCCGAGAAGTCAAAAAATCCAATAAAAAAG
>CAYTVR010000429.1:0-5009 GCA_964441245.1 uncultured Saprospiraceae bacterium
TGGTCCTCTACAACCTACTTCATAGAATAAGCAACCACCACGTTTTCCAAATCCGCCATCAATTTTTTCCGCGAAAGCAGTGGCATTTGGACAACCTGTTTGCACGAAATCAGTGAAGAAAGTTTTTGGTCGGTGATAATCGTCGATCAATACATCACCAATACGACCTGTAGAAATGGCAACCAGTATTTGTGTGATCCAATCTGGGTGTGCAGGACATCCAGGAATATTGATAACAGGCAGGCCTCCTTTCGATTTGAAGTTAGCCCCTAAGAAACCTCCTTTAGCTTTTTTATGAAATTGGAATCCGGTAGATTCAGATGGGTTAGGCGGTACTGCAGGTATTCCACCCCAAGTGGCACAATCTCCAACGGCTACTACAAATTGAGCAGCGTCAGATAATTCTCTAATCCATTCCTGCATCGGACGATCTGCGAAGTAGTTCATTTTACCGGTGCCGTTTGGCCCTTGAACAACTGATCCTTCAAATACAAAAATATCCAATTGGGTTTTACCGGAAATACAATCGTTCATCAAATCACTAACCTGATGACCGATTTCTAATCCAATGGTTGGGTGCCATAAAATATTAATGCCGAAGTCAACGATTAACTCTACTACCGTTGGTTCTTGGGCATTAAGGAAGGACATGGTATTTCCACTACATGCTCCACCTTGTAACCATAATACATTTGCCATAATGATAGGTGTTTTAAAAAATAAAGCTTAAATGTTGTTTTGATTAAACAAAACAGAATTCTGTTTCGTTTTGCCTTTGTTTTGCCAAATATATAAATAGAAATTCAATTAGAAAATGTTTTCTAATTTATTTTAGAAAAAAACACCTAATTAATAGAATAAAAGACCTATTTGGAATAAATCCAAATAAATTGAAGCGATTTCAGCAAATTGATAAATAAGAAAAGAGTGAAGGTGCAATAGGAAGGAGTGGCAACAGAAATTACTTAGAGGTATCTACTTTATGAGATTTTGACAATGCTTTATTCATTCCCGTTTTGAAGTAATGCATTATTTTGCTCTCCCCCTCGGGGACTTCTTTTGGAAAGTGGCCTAGGTATTTCATTGTTTTAAAGATGCTACCTTTTTTCAAGTCATGGTGAGGAAAGCCCGGTTCAGTGCAGCCAAGGCATGGGTGGTTGGCTCTGGTTTTACTAGAGGTACGATTCCATAAGATACGATTACAACTTGCTCGTGTCATGGGCCCACGGCAGCCAACTTCATAGAATAAGCAGCCCCCACGTTTTCCGAATCCACCATCAATTTTTTTAACAAAGGAATTTACGTTGGGACAACCCGTTTGTACAAAATCAGTGAAGAAAGTTTTGGGTCGGTTGAAGTCATCTAACAATACTTCTCCCATTCTCCCTGTTGCGATAGCAACTAATATCTGGGTCATCCAATCGGGGTGAGCAGGACAACCAGGTAAGTTGATTACTGGCAAACCACTTTTGCTAATAAAACCTTCCCCCAAATAACCGCCTTTCGTCTTTTTATGAAATTGCATCCCTGTAGACTCGGTTGGATTAGGAGGGACGGCAATAATTCCTCCCCAGGTTGCGCAATCGCCAATGGCTACTACATAGTTCGCTACCTTTGATAAATCACTTATCCAATCTTTCATAGGACGGCCTGCGAAAAAATTCATATTACCAGTTCCATCGGAACCCTCGATAACAGAACCTTCTAGTACAAAAATATCTAAGGGGACTTCGCCGGCGAGTGCTTCGTTTAAGACTTCATTTACTTGTTCGCCAATTTCCATGGCAATGGTAGGATGATAAAGAATGCGAATACCAAAATCAGTTACGAGTTCAATAACAGAGGGTTGTTCTGCATTGAGGAAGGACATCGTATTTCCGCTGCAAGCCCCGCCTTTTAACCAAATAAGGTTAGTCATTCTCAATAGTATTATGGTTACTTAGAACTACTTCTATTATCAATTATCAGAAGAGTGTTGTTTCAATATTGGAATAATCAATTGTTCATATTCCGCTATTCCTTTTTCTGTAAAGCAAGGGTACATCTGATTCCATATCATTTCCTTGAATGGTTTTATTTGATCAGTGTTATTGGTATTTCTAACAACATTTTGGGGTACCCAAAAGGTCATTAATACCCAAATTGTATTTGCAATGTTATCATAAAACCCAACACTTGGTTCTTCCTTTATCAATCCACGTTGTTGATTGAAATCAAATCGTTTTCGTATCTGACTTATCAATTTTAAGATCTGAATTTGTCTTTTCGCGTGAATAGCAGGGTAGTGTCTATTAATTTCCAAAACATCTAAAAAGTAGAAAGGATGTGTTTTGGTAAAGGAAAAATATTTTGAAAGTTGATTATCGAAGTCCATTAAATTAGGGAAAATTCGATAGGTCGAAAGAATCTCAGAAACCTGTTTACATAAGTCCTCCTGAACCGATTCAACGATGGCCTCTTTATTTTTAAAATGATAAGCTAAATTGCCAGGGCTTATACCTATCTCATCTGCAATTTGTTGCAGGCGGACATTCGTCATTCCATTTTCATTGAAGAGATGAATAGCTGCTTTCAGTATTTTCTGTTTCGTATTGATATTAGCCATTATATAATAAAGATTTGGGATGTCACAATTTTATATTAAGATATGTTTGTTAGCTTGAGCAAAGTCCAAAATCGTTTAGATCAACTTTCAGAGTACCACGTTGATCTTTAGCTGCCAATCGTCTCATATACCAGGCATTCAATTCGGCTTTATCTTTACTAGGGTAACGTGAAATCACTCGTTTAATCAATTTTTGAGGTTCAAGATGATGAGCGAAAACCAGTTGTATTTCCCACATTCCATCTCTTTTTACAATGTTCTCAATAACTGCAGTATCTCTAAGCCACCAATCATCTGAGAGAAACTCCATATCAGATTGATAGGCTGGTTTATCTGTGAAATGCTGGTTGTTAAGCAAATTCAATAGCTCATTATAAGCGCGATGATCCAGGTCGAAATGCTCCATTTGAAGATTGATTAGAAAAGGATGCCTAAATATTTGAAACACAAATCTACTGAATTTAATGGACGATTAAAAGTAAAAGTCATAAGGCTTTTCAAGCATTTGGGCATATTCCCGTTTTCCCATGTCTGTAAAATGAGGGATCAATAGATTCCAAACGGTTAGTCTATAGTCTTGGTCGTCCTCCAAAGAGCCAGCAATGATTGCTTGGCCTGTCATCCACAAGTCCATGGTCATCCATATCTGTAAAGCCAGTTGTTTAAAAGAACCTTCAGCTGGTTCAGTTAATAAAGCGCCTCTTGCCGCATTGAAATCAAGGATCGTTTTTAATTGATTGATCTGTGAAGAGATATGCGTTTGATGTGTTTTCCCAATAGTTGGATAAGCGCGGATAATTTCTAGGGTATCCAAATAGAAGAAGATATATTGACCTTGTAAAATAAACGTCTGTTGAATCAATCGGTCAATATTGTCAAATAAAGGAACTATGCGAAACTCAGCCAAAAGTTCTTTTTGCTTCTTAGTTAAGTCTTTGTAGAGCGCTAGCAGAATAGCTTCTTTATTGGAATAATGGTAAGCCAAGTTTCCTACACTTACAAATGCTTCGTCTGCTATGTGTTGGAGACGAACGTTGACTAATCCGTTTTTATTAAACAGCTTTAGTGCGGCAATTAATATTTTTTCTTTTGTTGAGTTCATGTAGTACAAATATTCCTTGATTTTGATTTTCTCATTTGACAAAAAAAACAAAAAAAGGAATTCAAAAATCCTTTGGTTATGTATTCCAGTTTTATGACAAATGTCAAGCGACTATACACTTTTCAAAAATAACCATTATTTCCTCTAAAATGTTGAGCGGGAAGATGCTCCCCCTTCAGGGCCTGTCTAGGAGCCAAATAGAGCTGGGGGCGTTGGCAAAAGTGTAAAATAATTTAGACAAAAGTACAAAATTCCATTCTTCGAAGGCAAGTGAATTTTATATTGATGAAGCATTGATTTTATTCCAGGTTTTAAGATAGAGATTTTAGTCCAAATATTTCACATCGTTATCTTCTGTACGTTTCAAAGAATTTAACAATATGTTTGCGATGGTCATTGGTAAATGTTTTTTAACAACTACGTTTTTCCTCAACGTTTTTTAATGTGCTCTTTTTTTTATATATTTAGGATGATATTTATTTTTGTTAACACTAAATCATAATAATATGAAAACTGATAAGTTGTTAAAACAGTTTCGACTAAAAGGTTTGAAGCTTAAAAATTCTAGTGAATCCTCTCTGGACGATTTCAAAAACAATTATAAATTAAAACCAATTGATAGTGGTAGGTTGATCTCTATTAAAGGGGGTACTACTATACATCCTCCAATAAGAGGTAATTGATACTTCAATTACGCAACTAATTTGGGAACGTGATTTTTTTAGCTAAAAATCACGTTCTTAATTAAAAAAAATGTCTATAAAAATCAGAATAAAAGAATTACTTCCCTTTTTCATTCTCATCCGCTTGATTATTCTATAGGCTTCTTACCTCCTTTACAATGCTTATTATTTAATTAAAATGATTGTGAAATTCCATTGCGAAAATGGAATCCTATAACAGTTCCGGTGCTTTAACTTCTGAGAGATTTATTGATAATAAATTTATTAATGGAATGTATTTGGATATCTAAGAAATATAAGTTTGAAATGGTTTTATAAAAACGATAATGAACACCAAGGTTAGCCTGTAGCTCGAAAGTTTCAAATGCAGAAATACTGATTATTCCCAAATAGCCGAGATGAATTATCTCTTTGATTAAATGACTTCTTTTCCCCTCGACAGCTACGTTTTCTCACCAACTTTTGTACATGTGCTCTTTTTTTTATATATTTAGTATGATATTTATTTTTGTTAACACTAAATCATAAAAATATGAAAACTGATAAATTGTTAAAGCAGTTTCGACTAAGCACCTAGTTAAAATTAATACGGTATTTCGTACCGACATTGTATAGGATA
>CAYTVR010000430.1:0-4998 GCA_964441245.1 uncultured Saprospiraceae bacterium
AAATGAGAAGAAAAAATTGAAAATAATAGAATGGGAGAGAAGAGGATTCAAAAAAGATATTATCTGTCTTTGAAAAACATGAAAATCGAATACAGCAGATTAAGCATGATTCATCCTCAAATTTTGAAGCTTATCAAGCATTTGGATAGATCATATCCAGGCTATTAATAGCTCAGTTATTGTTTACAAAAGCCAGTCGTGCTTATTATAAATCATCCATAATAGTCCTACTTCTCCAGTGGAAGATTAATACTTTGGAGGTTGGAAAGGAAGGGAAAGATAGGGTTTCGGAAAATAGGTTGATGGAAAGAAAAAATTATCAGAAGAAAAAACAACTTTAGTAAAAAGAGGTTTTTGTATAAAATTTTCTAAAAAGAGTTGAACATTTTTCTTAGAATCCAAAATTGGATTATTGTCTTTATTCTCTTGATGATCTGTAAGTTGATCATTTAAATAACACTTACCATTACAGGTTAAAATTGGTTCACTTTTATTGATACAAAAAAGAGCAGTGATGCTTTCTTTATTTAATTCATAATGGATAATCATTGCCAGTCTATCAAAAGTCTGCAACAAAATGATCAAAATGAAAAATGATATGAATATCTTTTTTAACACGTAGCAAAGCTAAAAATTAAATTTCAATTTCTCTAGTAAGATCGTTCAAAATGACAAAGAATTAACATTCGAGAATCAGAGCAAACAATCATTAGTATTTTTCAAAACAAAAAAGTGCCTCAATAAAATATGACTAAAGCACTTTCCTTAATTATCTATTCGAATGATTTAAATGATTCCAAATTGTTGGAAGTGATGATGAAAATGCTTGCGATTTAACAAATCCCAATGTTCGTGATTTAGATTTCCAAAAACAGCGTTAGGCGTTTCTTTTTCAGGATGAGCTTTAAAGAAAGCTAAGTAATCATCATACGCTTGCAACAATGCCATTTTAGCTTCCGCTAAATTTTCAAAACGCAAATCTTCTGTCTTCCCTTTTTTCAAAGAAGGATGATCAAATGATTTAGGCATGGGATGATAATTAAAAAGGGTGTCTTGCCATTTCTCAATTTTTTCTTCTGGTGTTAAAATTTTCATGTGTACTTTCCCCATGGCTACCTGAAACCAATATTCAAAATGTTCAACCAAATGTTGAGCAGACATGATCCCCCAAGATGGTTTTGAATTTTCTTTCAATTGAGCTAATCCATTTTCAATATAAGATTTAGTCACCTCCGGAAACGGACATTTCTTTTGGACTAAAGTCAAAATAGTGGCCATGGCAATCAACTCTCCGTCTTGGTCAAATACTTCTTCATACCATTTAACCACACCAGATGGGAATTCTTTCCCACGGGAATCTCGCTCTACTTTTTCTTTACAAGTCAAGCGCACTTGCAAAGTATCATTGTGATAAATCGGTCTCAAAAAACGACATTCGTCCAAACCATAATTCGCTCCAACTGGCCCTTTTCCAGGGTGAACAAATAAACCTGCCGCCAAAGCTAAAATGAAATACCCGTGAGCAGCTCGTTTTTCAAAAATAGTTCCACGCAATGAAGTAATATCTGTATGTGCATAAAAATGATCCCAGGTCAAATTCGCAAAATTTTGTATGTCTGAATCAGTCATGGTACGCTTATGCGTTAAAATTGACATGCCAGGTTGAATGTCTTCAAAGTGATATTTAAAAGGATGTTGGGGCGCTTCTATTACTTTTGCACCAGCTTGATAAATACCTGTAATCGCTGTAATCGTAGTTGGCGATCCTTGAATGGCACAACGTTGTAAATAATGTTTAATACCGCGCATACCGCCCATTTCTTCACCACCACCAGCTCGCCCCGGACCACCATGCACCAAGTAAGGCAGAGGAGAACCATGTCCAGTACTTTGCTTAGCACTTTCTTGATTGATCACTAATATTCGACCATGATGAGTCGCTGCTTCTACTACAAAATCTCTAGCAATCTGATCATCACCTGTAGCGATAGAACAACATAAAGATCCTTTCCCCATTTGTGCTAACTCGATCGCTTCATCCAAATTTTTATAAGGCATTATCGTACTCACAGGCCCAAAAGCTTCAATCTCATGAACCCCTATATTTTTGTAAGGATTTTTTTCCAACAACAAAATTGGACTTAAGAAAGCACCTTTTTCATAATTCGCATCTATCAAGTCAATACTATCCAAAGTACCATACACCATATCAGCCGTTTTGGTCAACTCGCTTACCCGATCTCGTACTTCAAGGACCTGATCTTTACTCGCTAAAGCACCCATTCGAACTCCTTTTGATGTTGGGTTCCCGATCGCTATTTTTTCTAAAGATTGACCTAAGGCAATTTGAACATCTTCCACCAATTTTTCAGGGACAATCACTCGACGAATGGCGGTACATTTTTGACCACACTTGGTTGTCATTTCATTTCGTACTTCTTTGATAAAAAGATCAAATTCAGGTGTGCCAGGAATCGCATCTTCTCCTAATACAGAACAATTTAAACTATCCGCCTCCATATTAAATGGAACAGCTTCTTCTATAATTCTTGGATGGGCTTTTAATTGGCGCCCCGTCGAGGCAGAACCGGTAAAGGTCACGACATCTTGTGATTCCACTGTATCCAATATCGTGTAGGCGGAACCACAAATGAGTTGTAATGCGCCTTCCGGCAAAATACCTGATGCGATGATTTCACGGACCACAGCTTCTGTTAAATAGGAAGTAGATGTTGCAGGTTTAACGACTGCTGGCACCCCCGCCATCCAATTGACCGCACACTTTTCTAACATTCCCCACACGGGAAAATTGTAAGCATTGATATGTACCGCAACACCCCGTTTGGGTACCATGATATGATGCCCCATAAATCGACCACCACGAGATAAATCAATTGGTTCTCCATCGACATGGAAAGGTTGATTAGGAAATTTTTTCCGTAAGGAGGCATTGGCAAATAGGTTCCCAAAACCACCTTCAATATCGACCCAACTATCCTTTCTTGTCGCTCCAGTTTTATAACTAACTTCGTAAAATTGTTCTTTTCGTTTGGTGAGATAAAGCGCTAATTTCTTGAGCATGTTTCCTCGTTGCTGAAAGGTCATCTTGCGTAGGGTAGGACCTCCTGTTTTTCGTCCATAACGAAGGATGTCTCCAAAATCCAAACCCTTCGTTGTAGCCATTGCGACCACTTCTCCAGTTACTGAATTGAACAAGGGTTTTCCTTCGCCTTCACCTTCAACCCATTGCCCTTGAACATAATTGCCTAATTTATTCATACTTGATTCTATTAATTTGGTTAGTGTCGTAAATGTAAGGATTTTTAATGCAAAAAAATGATCGTTTTGGCTTGAGTTGTAGTCTTATAGACAGATTGTTACTAAACCCTTCCTGGATTTAAAATATCCGTGGAATCCATGTTTTTTTAAGTTGCGCATGAATTGAATTTCAGCGATTGTTCGACAAAGAGGGAGATAAGCTTTTGTGTAATCCATTACCATGCTCAATAAAATAGGATGATTCCTATTAAAAGGGGATAAAAAATAGTCGGATTATTTAACTTTAGCTATAAAAAAATTTGATCATTTTGATATTACTTAAAAAGTAAGGACATTTACATAGATATTGATCACATTCGAACTGGGATGCACCATTCGAATCTCAGTTTTAATCAGAATGTGAATAGTTAATGAATCAAAAGATATGAAGCATTTCTTTTTCCTAGCTTTTCTATTATTAATTTATTCTTGTGAGCGGGATAAGTTAATGGAGCCTAATGTTGAAGAACCAACAGAAGGCGTTTTTGTCCCTGAATATTCATTTTTTGTAGCGGGACATGTCTATGGACATCCTACTGACACACAAGTTGGGATGCATCCGCCATTTGTCCAACAAATTCCATTTATCAATAATTATGCTGACATCAGATTAGGAGTTCTAACCGGTGATGTTGTCCGTAGTTCGAATCAAGCATATTGGGATACGGTAAGAACGGAATTAGAAGAATTTTCAATGCCTATCCATATCGCGGCAGGCAACCATGATCGAGGAGACATATTTGAGTCACTTTATCCTTATTATTATTCCTTTTGGGAAAAAGAAGACCTATTTATTATTTTGTCACCAACTGATTGGAACATAGAAAATGAGCAAAAGGATTTTTTGCTAGAGACCATTGAAAACAGTGCTTCGATGGCGAATAACATTTTTATTTTTTGTCATGAACTCATTTGGTGGGCACCAGATAATGAGTTTGGGAATATCAAAATTAATTATGCGCCACATTATCCCGGAAGTACCAATTATTGGTCAGAGATCAGTCCTATTTTGAAGTCTATATCGAAAAATGTCGTCATTTTTGCAGGAGACTTGGGTGCAAAAGCTGATGTTGATCCTTACATGTATTACAAATACGATAATATCACTTTGATTGCGAATGGCATGGGTGGCGGTGTGGAGGACAATGTCATTATTATAGAAGTCGATATTCACGGTCAGCTTCGTTACAAATTACTAGGAATCAATGAGGAGGTACCATATGAACTAGGAATTTTAGAAGAATTTGAACTTCCCTAATACTCAGTTAATCAAGCCACTCCGTAAGTCCATCAAGATGGACAACCAAAGGTTAACCAATACGCAAATTGATTTCTTCCATAGGCTGAGATAAAAACGAACATCTTAATTATTCCTCGATCAGTGATCATTCCAACTTCATTACAGATTAAATTTATTACAAAAGAATAATATCAAACCCTTACTTTCTTTTCAAATAAAGTTGTAACATTGTCTTTATAAAACTATCGTATTATGAAGGAAAAAAATAAATTAAAAAAGGACGCATTACATTATCATTCTAAAGGAAGACCAGGAAAAATTGAAGTCATCCCAACTACAGAAACAGCCAATCAACGAGATTTATCTTTGGCTTATTCACCAGGAGTTGCAGAACCATGTCTGGAAATCAATAAGGAAATCAGCAATGTCTATAAATATAC
>CAYTVR010000431.1:0-4957 GCA_964441245.1 uncultured Saprospiraceae bacterium
GGCCTGTCTTCCTTAAAAAGAATTTGTTTAGATCGCTAAACGCATTATTTTTTAGCTCGCCAGAACCATAAATTATTGATTTTCAACCTAAAATAAATTTTAACCATACTCTTAAGCGAAATAAAGAATGTTCAATATCCAATAATCAATATTATCGATTTTAAGCTATTAGTTCCTTTAAAACTATTCTTTAAAGGCTTTCAATGAAAATTTACTTGGAATACCAAGCCATATTGGATATTGAATATTTCTTTAATGGATATTGGATATTTCTTTACCTACTTTTATTCCAAATCTAGCTTAGAAATATCCCCAAATGTTTTTCTGCTACTCTATTCTCACATCCTATTTTCTTTCTACACTTTCAACTCATGCCACTTATCCCCTCTTAGATATACAATCGTCAATCCAAGCATAATAATCCAATAAAAAATCTCCGAAGCCCATGCCCATTCTAAACCGCCGTTGGTATATTCTACTTCGATATAAATGTAAATCAAGTAACCAATCGCGCAAATCGTTTGAATTTTTAAACCATAGTAAGTCGCTCCTGTTCCAGCCAATCCATTAAAAAATACTCCACCTAAGGCGAAAAAGAATAGAATCCAAAAAAGCACATAAAAAATAGGTTGTGCCTCTTGAATCAAAGACATATCCTCTGATCCTAATAACGGATACAAAATATACTCCGGGTATAAAATAAAAGGTAAGGCGAATACGACTGTTATTCCCAGACAAAGCTTAGCTGTTTTCCAAATAATTGGAAGGACTGCTTGACGTTTTTGTTGACCGATAAAATTACTGACCAAAGTATTGATCCCTGAAGAAAATCCCCAACAAGGAATAGAAAGAACTAAATAAACCATCCTAACCAAGTTGGTAATCGCAAGTTGTCGTTCTCCTAAATTTTCTACAATACCAAAAAAGACAAACCAACTTCCTAAGCCCACTACTGCTTGTGCAACTATTGGAGTAGAGATCTTTAATTGCTTTTTGATTAAAGGAACATCAATTTTTGGTAAGGAAAACAACCTATAATAACGGGCTTTTTTATCAAAAAGAATATACACTACAAAGCAAATAAAAGCGATGCCTTCTGCAATAGAACTCGCCAAACCTGCTCCAGCAATACCCATTTCAGGCATACCTAGATTTCCGAAAATCAAGCCATAATTAAGAAAAATATTGACAACAGCTAGGATCAATGTGTCCACCACGATGAACATCGTCCGAGCAGCCCCCGTGTACAAAGCCACTATCGCTACACCTGCATAGCTAAAGAAAACACCATAAGAACGGTAATTAATATACTCAAGGCTTTTTTCATAAATAATATCAGAATTGACAAAGGCTGCAAAAAAATAAGGGGTTCCGAATTGCATAAAAAGGAACATAATCACTGCTAAAGCCAACTCAAAATACAACATGGCATAAAAAGTTCGCCCTACTTCATCCATTTGTCTTTGCCCCATTCTTCTTGCAATCATGATTTGTCCTCCTCTTGAGAAACCAAAGCCAATCGCAGCAACAATCAGATAAAAAACACCGACAAAGCCAATCGCAGCAAAATCTATTTCACTCAAGTGATACAAAAAGACGCTATCACTCAATGCAATAATATTCTGTACCGCCGATCCAAGCATGATAGGCAAGGATATAGAAAGAATTTGTCGATATGAAGTATTTAATTGCATTGAGAGAACAATTATAGGGTTTATCCGCTATAAATATTGGATTTGTGAATCTTTAATTTTATTGTTTTTAGCATTTTTCTACGAAAGTCAACTTCCTTATGACGAAGCTAAAATGCAAAAGGTTTGAATTTTGAAAAAAAAATCAAATTTCATTTCCTTGAGATATATTACATTTGCGTTGCTTGAAGCACATCAAACGCTTAGACAAACAAATTCTAGGTTTATTCGTTAATAAATCTTGAAGAGTGTAAATCATTTTTGACAAAAATTTCAAACTGAATTGAATATGCCAAATACAATCCAAATACCAAAAGCTAAAAAAGTACCAAAAGAATTAACCATACACGGAGACACCCGTCAAGATGAATATTATTGGTTGAATCAAAGAGAAGATCCCGAAGTCATTGCTTACTTGAATGAAGAGAATACCTATACGAAAGCTAAATTGGCGCATACCGAAAATTTTCAAAAAGAATTATTTGAAGAAATTATTGGTAGAATCAAACAAGATGATACTTCCGTTCCTTATAAAGACAATGGTTATTTCTATCGAACAGCATTTAACGAAGGACAAGAATATCCAATTTATTCTAGACAAAAAGATCATCTAGAAGCGCCAAAAGAACTCTTGATTGATGTCAATGAATTGGCCAAAGACCATAGCTATTTTCATGCAAAAAGCATTAACGTCAGTCCTAATAATAAAATTCTCGCTTATGGAGAAGACACTTTAAGTCGAAGAATTTATACCATCCGTTTTAAAAATTTAGAGACTGGTGAAATGTTGGAAGATAAAATTCCAAACAACACAGGCGGCGCCATCTGGGCGAATGACAATCAAACTGTTTTCTATTCTGTAAAAGATGATTCTCTTCGTCCTTACAAAATTTTCAAACATCGTTTGGGTACTGATCCATCAGAAGACGAATTGGTTTTTCACGAAGAAGATGATACCTACATTGCTTATGTTTATAAAACTAAATCTGACAAATATATTGTAATTGGTTCTTTCCATACCATGACCAATGAGTTTCAATTTCTAAACGCAGATGAACCTGATGGTGATTTCAAAATATTCCAACCAAGAGATCGTGCAGGCAACTTAGAATATGATATTGCTCACTATGACGATCAATTTTATATCCGAACAAATCTGGATGCAAAGAATTTCCGATTGATGGTTTGTGATGAAAAAAACACAGCGAAAGAAAATTGGAAAGAAGTCATTGCTCATCGGGACGATGTCTTGTTAGAAAGCATGGAAATCTTTAAAGACTATTTGGTTTTATCCGAAAGGATTGGAGGGATTACCCAACTTAGAGTACGCCCTTGGGAAGGAGAAGATCACTATATTGATTTTGGTGAAAAAGCATTTTTAGCTTATACCTCCGTAAATTTAGAATTTGATACAGAAATCGTTAGAGTAGGTTACCAATCCATGACTACTCCTGGTTCGACCTATGATTATCATATGAAAACGAAATCCATGACCTTGCTTAAGCGACAAGAAGTGGTTGGAGATTTTGATCCTAAAGATTATCAGTCTGAACGACTAATGGCACCAGCTAAAGATGGTACTTTAGTTCCTATTTCTTTGGTCTATAAAAAAGGTTTTGAAAAAAATGGAAAAGCACCACTCCTACTCTATGCCTACGGATCTTATGGCAATAGTATGGAACCTTATTTTAGTTCCGTTCGCTTAAGTTTGTTGAATCGTGGCTTTGCATATGCCATTGCTCATATTCGAGGTGGTGAAGAAATGGGCAGACATTGGTATGAAGATGGAAAATTATTAAATAAGAAAAATACTTTTACGGACTTCATTGATTGTGCCGATTTTTTGATTAAAGAAAATTATACGCAAGCGGATCAACTATTTGCGATGGGAGGAAGTGCAGGTGGATTATTGATGGGTGCGATAATCAATATGCGACCAAAATTATGGAAAGGAGTCATCGCTGCCGTTCCTTTCGTAGACGTCGTCACTACCATGTTAGATGAAAGTATTCCTTTGACAACAGGTGAATTTGATGAATGGGGAAATCCTAAAGACGAAAAATTTTATCACTACATTAAATCCTATTCTCCTTACGACAATATTGAAACAAAAGACTATCCCAATATGTTGGTCACTACAGGATTGCATGATTCGCAAGTACAATATTGGGAACCAGCTAAATGGGTCGCTAGATTGAGAGATACCAAAACCGATAACAATTTATTGTTGCTAAAAACGGATATGGAAGCAGGCCATGGTGGAAAATCTGGTCGGTTTAAAGTACATGAAGAGACTGCTATGGAATATGCTTTTCTATTGGATTTAGCTGGAAAAATTGCTTAATTTTTTCATCTAACTTTATCCCGTGACCAACAATCAAATAAAACTAACGGACCATTAACTTTCAGGATATGATAAACATAATTGATCTTAATTTTTCGGGACAACCGGAAGCAATTGCTGCCTTTTTGGTAGAGACATCAGAAGGACCAATTTTGATAGAAACGGGCCCCCACTCTACTTTGCCTGATTTAGAAGTGGGATTGAAAAAGCGGGGTTATGAATTAGCCGATGTTAAACACGTTTTTCTAACTCATATTCACTTAGATCATGCAGGAGCTGCTTGGTATTTTGCCAAATTAGGAGCTAAGATTTATTTGCATCCAATGGGGCAACGACATCTAGCTGATCCTAGTCGATTAATGGAATCTGCGAAAAGGATTTATCAAGACCAAATGGATCGTTTATGGGGACGTATGGAATCTATCGAAGCAGATCAATTGATTGCCATAGAAGATGGTAATACCGTCACTATCGGAGACACCGTATTACAAGCTTGGCATACTCCAGGGCATGCAATACATCATATAGCTTGGCAATGTGGAAAAACGCTTTTTGCAGGTGATGTTGCCGGCGTTAAAATTCGTCAATATGCGGTCATGCCTCCTTGTCCTCCACCAGATATCCATGTGGAAGATTGGCAAGCTTCTATTCGAAAAATAAAATCGCTAAAGCTTACAGATCTTTATTTGACTCATTATGGTCAAATCACAGATATTGAAAATCATTTGCATGAATTGGAAACCATTCTTTTAGATTGGGCACAATGGATGAAACCGTTTTACGAAGCGAAGGCAGATCCAAAAAAAGTGACGCCACTTTTTCAAGAATATGTAGCTGGACAACTCAAGGCTGGAGGAATCGATCAATTGGGATTACAACAATATGAAGCAGCCAATCCTTCCTGGATGAGTGTCGCAGGATT
>CAYTVR010000432.1:0-4951 GCA_964441245.1 uncultured Saprospiraceae bacterium
TTTCACCTCACCACCCACAATCGTCATCATCACTTTTGTAGTAGGTATAGAATCAGCTTCACAAGTCAACAGGTTATTGGATAAAACCACAATATCTCCCAATTTTCCAACTTCCAAACTTCCTAGTTGATCATCAAATCCTAAAGCTTTTGCTCCATTCAAACATGCCCATTCTAATAAAGTGGATAAGGAAACATAAGATTGATATTGGCTAATCGTTTTCATTTCTTCCAAAACGGAGAGTTGCCAATTAGAGGTTAGACTATCCGTTCCAATCGTCATCCGTGCATTAGTATTGATAAAAGCCTGATAATTCGGAAGGCGATTTTCGATGTATAAATTAGCATTGGCACAAGTGGCCCAATAAATATGATCACTCCAATTTTGGGCGGCATTGATTTCGGCCTCAGTAGTCAATGTATTGTGTACAAAAAGGGTTCGGTGATTCGGATCCATATTTTCCAGCGCATAATGGATAGACGTTTTTTGAGTCGCCTCAAAATGATCTAAAGGAATTCCAAAGGCATTATAAAAGTCAATAAATCCACCTTTCTTTTCTAAGAAAAGTAAATTTTCTGCTGGCGTTTCTTGGTTGTGAATACTGATCGTGCGGGGCGCCTGATTAAGTGCATTAATTTTTTGAAATAATTTTTTGGAAACCGTATAAGGTGCATGTGGAACGCCACTTTTTTGATTTTTATCGTCATGTTGATGTTGTTCATATACCTGGTGGTATTTGGCAAATTCTGCCTCGGTCATGCCTTCATTTAAGAAGTCAAACATTTCTACAAAAGTATAATAGCGAATTTTACTCGTAGCTTTTTGAGCAAGCGTATCCGTTTGGTTAGAAATATCTCCGACCGCAACAATTCCGGCGTCATACATTTCTTGATCTGCTGTTTTGATGGCAGCAAAAATTTCCTCTTGAGGAACATCTCGAAATTTCACCACATTAGAAATAAAAGGAATCAAACCCGTTCCAGTGTCTACCTTTCCTTTCATATGAGACAACTCTAAATGACAATGCGTATTGATAAAACCAGGAACAATAATCCCTTCATGTATTTCAATTTCAGAGGCATCATGATCTGTTCGAGCATCAATAGCTAATATCTTTCCTGAATCGTCCACAATAAGAACTCCTTCTTCAATCGGTTCGCCAACCACTGGGCAAATAAAATCCGCAGATATTTTTTTCATTCTCTTTTATTATTTTGAATTGCTTTAAAACGTTTAAAATTCATGAACAACCAAACCATTTTTTATTCTTGGTTCAAACCAAGTAGATTTCGGCGGCATGGTTTTTCCTTCATCAGCTACTTGAATCAAATCAGCTAATTCCACTGGATATAACGCAAATGCAACTCGACTATCATTTCGAATCGATTGCTCTCTAAGAGCTTCCAAACCTTTTGGTCCTTCGATATACTTAATCCGAGTATCCGTTCGAACATCTTCTATTCCTAAGATCTCTTTCATGACTTTTTCATCCAACAAGCTAGCATCTAACAATACACTTTCATTTTTGTAAAATTCTAATACTTTTTGTTTCCAAGTCAAAACGAACCACTCTCTATTGAGGAACATAACGATCTCATGTTTTTTGTTAGGCTTTCTAGCTTCCGCTAAAATTTCAATATCAAAAACTTGTGAAATTTTAGCCATAAATGTCGTCAGAGAACATTCATTTAATCCTTCCACAACTCTATTGTAATCATAAATTTCTAATTCATCCGCTGCAAAAAAAGCACTGAGTAAGAGGTCATAATTTTTACCATCTAATTTATTTTTCATCCGCTCGCTCATCAATGCAGTGGTTGAGGTTCGATGATGTCCATCTGCAATATAAGTTTGTGGAACATACTTTTCAAAAAGTGTTTGAAATTGTTGAATCAATGTTCCATCACTGATTTCCCAAAACGTATGTTGCTGTTGTTTCAACTCCATTATGGTGGTATAAAAAGGTTGATTCTTTTTAATGAATTGATGAATCAAATTCTGTATTTTATCTACATTTGGATAGGTCAACAATACTGGCTTTACCGTGGCATTCCTGCTCAGCATCAGATGCATCTGCTGTTGTTCCTTTTGCGAAAGCGTATTCTCATGTTTTTTGATATTTCCATCATTAAAATCTTGAATATCAGAGCAAGCCACTAAGCCCGTATAGATACGTCGGTCTGTTTTTATTTGATAAATATAAATCGCCTCTTGGGCAGCTTTATTGAAAAAACCACTTTTTTTGTATTCCGGATATTGAACTTTTACGCTATCAAAAAAGGAATCTGCCGAAGTAATATAATCAAAGTTGGGATAAACCGCCTGAAAGGGTTTGATTCTCATTGCTGTTAAATAGTATTTTCATCTATAGATCTTCTCTAAGGATAAATAGGTTTTACAATTTAGTTACAACCCACAAATTAAAGAAATTATTGAAAAGGGGCATTAGAGCATATTTGTTATTCCTAGCATGAATCCCTTTTTTGATAAAAATAGAGGTCCTAAAAACCAAAAAACTCAAATTCAACGGCTATTGAATTTGAGTTTTATATAAAAAATCTCTTTTTTAAGATCGTCCGATTCTTATTTGATCATTTTCATGAATTTTCCGACAAACCAGTTTGAATCAGCTTTGATCAAAGTATCTAAGGTAATATTTGCTTTACTTGAAAAAAGTTTAAGATCTTTAACAACATTGCAAAACTCTTCTGAACTTTCGCACAAGCCCTCTACGCAAGAAATTTCATCCAATACTTTGAGCATGGGCTCTAATTCCTTCTTTTTTCGTTGGATAATGATTTTTTTGACTACCTCCCACATATCTTTTTCGGCCACAAAAAATTCTTTTCTCTCTCCTGGTTTTAGTTCTTTGTGAACCAATCCCCAATCTATCAATGCCCGAATATTCATGTTAGCATTGCCACGTGAAATTTTTAATTGTTCCATTACTTCATCGGCCGATAAAGAATTAGGTGAAACGAGTAACAAGGCATGAACTTGAGCCATTGTCCTACTGATACCCCAATTAGACCCAAGGGTACCCCAAGAGTTGATAAACTTCTCTTTTCCTTCATTAACCGTCATGATAGTCTGTTTTGAATCCTTTATTTGAATGCTAATCAACTTTCAAATATTTCTGAAAGTTAGATATTACATCTTTGAAATCAAAATTTAGGCCTTTTTGTTCATGAAAACATGAAAAATATAACGCTTTGGTGGGAAGAGTAAAGATATCTGTGTTTAATCGACACAGAAAGATCAATTTTTATTGAGCGTAACTATCATCCTAAATCCAAGAGGATTTAGGTTTTATTCATCTGCAAATACTTCAAAATGTTTTACCTTTTCTTCTAATTCGAGTAAGTACTTTTTATCTCTTGGGTAATATTTTGCGATTTCATAATCATTGCCAGCAAAGTTTTGAATCACTTCTAAATTCTCCCAAAAAGTGATCAGAGTGAAATGAGCTATGTCCTCTTCAGTTCGCCTTAAAAAACTTAACTTCTTAAATCCTTTCGTCTTTTTATAATCAGGTATTGCAACAGATTTCATGAACTCTGTGTAAGCTTCATAATCGTCAACTTTCGTTCTTCCATGCCAAGTCCTTGCTATCATTTTATCTTTTTTTAATGATCTTCCATGAATATCTAGATGGATTCAAAAGAGAAATACATTTTAAGCTTTTTTATAAAAAGGTGGTTTTACTACCTTAGCAGTCAATTTTTTACGGCCAGCTACAACAAAAATTTCGGTATCCAGTTTGCTAAAAGCTTTTTCAACGTAGCCCATTCCTATGGGAATTTCCAATGATGGAGAAGAGGTTCCTGATGTCACTTCACCAATTACATTACCATCTGCATCTTCGATTTTATAACCCTGTCGAGGAACTCGTCGATCAGATAGAGTAAAGGCAACTAACTTTTTAGCAATTCCTTCCGCACGTTGTTGTTTAAATATTTCACAAGAATTGAAATCTCCTTTCTTTGTTTTGGTAATCCAACCTAGACCAGCTTCAATAGGAGAGCTCGTATCATTGATATCATTTCCGTAAAGACAAAACCCCATCTCCAGTCGCAGGGTATCCCGTGCTCCCAAACCAATTGGTTGAATCTCCAAATTCGCTGCATGTTCAAAAATGGTGTCCCACAATTGTCCTAATTGATTACTTGCGACATACAATTCAAATCCACCTGAACCAGTATATCCCGTAGCAGAAATGAGGACATTGTCTAGTCCTGCTAATTTTCCTTTCGTAAAAGTATAGTATCCAAGACTTGACAAATCGACGTCAGTCAATCCTTGTAATGCTTCAATTGCCTTAGGGCCTTGTACGGCCAATAATCCTGTTCGATCAGAAATGTTATACATTTGAGCATCAAACTTATTGTGCTCACTGATCCAATTCCAATCCTTTTCGATATTAGAAGCATTGACCACCAACATGTAGGAGCGTTCTCCTTCTGAGCATTGATCTTCAGATAATCGATATACCAATAAATCATCTACAATCCCTCCATCGTGATTGGGCAAGCAAGAATATTGAGCATCGCCAATTTCCAATTTAGCTACATCATTCGAGGTAACTAATTGTAATAAATCAAGGGCTTCTTTACCTCTGACAATAAATTCTCCCATATGAGAGACATCAAATACGCCGACATTATTTCGAACACAATGATGTTCAGGTTTAATTCCGGCATAAGAAATGGGCATATTGTATCCCGCAAAAGGAGCCATTTTTGCACCTAGTGCAATATGCTTTTCTGTCAATGATGTGGTTTTTATTTCTTGGTTAGTCATGTTTGTAAAATAATGCTCCAAATTAATTTTCTTCTTTTATGAAAATTAATTCTTTAAGCGGTCTAAGATTAATTTCTAACTAATACGTTTTCAATAACATCACCAATTTGAATTTGATGAACAACTTCCATTCCTTCAATCACTTTAGCAA
>CAYTVR010000433.1:0-4944 GCA_964441245.1 uncultured Saprospiraceae bacterium
GTAGTGGGACTACCCCCAGGAAATTGAGCATATCCAAGGATTCCTCCTCCAATATTACAAACCCAGATATTCAAATAATCACTTGCTGGCCATGCATTAACACCTCCAGAGGAAGCGAATTTTACAGCATCGTTGGTACCAAAACCATTTACGGAAGTAGAAGTACGGGTAATACCAGAAGTAGCGTTTCCGCTTGGATCTACAGTCGCTAAGCAAAATTCTACCATGGCATCTGCAGCTTGTGGCCATTGAGTGGTTCGATCGCTATTTAATCGTCTAAAATCGTCATTTAAAACCTGTATTTGTGAAAAGATTTGTGCATCACTGATATTCTCTGTAGAAGTTCTGTATACTACATGTACCACAACTGGAATCGTGACAAGTCCAGCGGCAGGGCTTAGACTGTTGAGTACAGCTGAAGTATGATTTTCAATTTTTTCTAATTTCTGTGCGCGTTTAGGATCTTGTTGTTTTTGGAATTCCAGATATTCCATAGATCCACAATTTCTTTGTTGGGCAGTAGTAGTAGTTATGCTAAATCCTAACAGTAGCATGAAGGCAAGTAAAAGGTGTTTAAAACTCATGTTGATGTGAAAAATTTTTGTGATTAATTAAATAGAAATAGTCATACTTTATTGATGGGAACATCAATAAAAGTAATTATAGAGTAGGTATAAAAAAGGGGAAAAGTTCTTTTGCGAATTTTCGCTAGGCAAATATAAACAAAAAATCATTCAAACAAAAAATTCTTAATATGTTTTGCAAAATATAATTTTTTCTTTTGTTGAAAATTCCAATTTTTATCTAGACGTGACTTGTTATTAGCCAGCTTCAATGTTATATTATAACATAACGTTGTTTTTGATATTAGATACAGTTGTCATGTGATTTTTTTCATGATTAACTGACTGATCCAATTTGATGTAGACGTTATTTACAGTAAAAAAAACATTTTCTACCATATTAGGTGTAGATATTAAGAAAAGTATCAAATGATGGGTTTTTAATTTTTTCGTTATAATAAAAAGTAAATCAGATGCTAATATATAGTGTAAAAATAAATATTAAATCAAGTGTCTTCTTCTTCTTTTCTTTATGTACCTTGTGATGGTATTGAAAGTCTTCAATTCTAATTAAATTTTGATAAATCAATTAAGAGTTCTCAATACACCATTTTCTACCCGTCTTCCCAAAAACTTTATTACAGGCCCCTTCAATAAATTATATAAACTCAAATTCTTTTTAATAAAAAAAGGCTAACCAGATCTATTTATAGGATTTGATAGGTATGATTTGGTGTTGACCAGATGGTGTCTGAATTTATATTAAACGAATAGTAAACTACTTACAATTAACTTAAACTTTATAATATGAACTGCTCACTACACAGCGGAGCAAAGAAGTTGACGACCTTTTTAGGCAAGGTTGGTGGAATCGCTTCTTTTACGCTAATGCTTCTTTTTTCTTTCCTCTCTTTTCAAACAGCCAATGCTCAATTGTTGATCAATGAATTTATGGCTTCTAATTCAACTACGATATTGGATCCCGCCGATGGTCTTGCAGATGATTGGATTGAAATATACAATGCAGGTAGTTCATCCGTAGATATTGGAGGATACTATATAACGGATGATTTAACCAGTCTTACCGAATGGCAAATTCCTACAACTGACCCTACTGCTACCACTATTCCAGCAGGTGGATATTTAATTTTATGGGCAGATAAGGAATCAGAACAAGGCGTCACTCATGTGGAAATTAAATTAGGATCTGGTGGCGAAGATTTAGCATTGATCGCGCCTGATGGAACGACCATTATTGATTCCTATACTTTTGGGCCTCAACTTTCGGATATTTCTGAAGGTCGGGTAGGGGATGGAAATAGTAATTGGGATTTCTTTGGTGAACCTACTCCAGGAGCTACTAATGATACGGATCCGGGAGCTCCATTTACGGACACACCTACAGCCAGTGTTCAAGGTGGTTTTTATTCTGGTAGTGTTACTGTTTCTGTATCTGGAAGTGGTGATCTTCATTATACAACTGATGGTAGCGATCCTACTGAATCAGATCCAGTGTATACTGGCCCACTTACTTTTAATAGTACTACTCCTTTTCGTGTTCGTGCTTTCGATCCGCCAGCGATACCTAGTACAATTATGACCCAAACTTATTTATTTGATATGGATCATGATTTTGCTGTAATTGCCTATACTGTTGATCCGGTGGTGATGTTCGATCCGAATACAGGAATGTATACACAATTTTTAGAGGATATTGAAATTCCTGTGAATGTAGAATTTTTTGAACCAGATGGAACACTTGGGTTTAATATGATCATCGAATCAGAGATACAAGGAACTGCAAGTGCTCAAAATGATCAAAAATCATTAGCACTAAAAGCAAAGTCCAGTTTAGGAAGTAGCACCATTCCTTATCAAGTATATCCAGATACAGATCCAGATATCGACGAATATCGTAGTTTGACTTTACGTAATTCTGGTCAGGATTGGAATCTGACGATGTTTAGAGATGCCATGGCTAGTAGTTTAATTGATGATTTGTCTGACGTAGATGGAACAATTGTTCCGCCTGATACTGATGTGGGAAATTTCCGCCCAGGTGTTGTTTATATCAACGGTGAGTATTGGGGGATTCACAATGTTCGGGAACGAATGGACAAGCGTTATATCAAAGTACGCTTTGGTTTGGATGATGACGAAATTGATTTTCTTGAAAATGATAATGAAGCTAAAGAAGGTGATTTTGTAGAATGGGAAATTTTAGAAACCTTCCTTGAAGACAATACTTTAACTTCTCAGTCGAACTATGATTTTGTAGATAGTAAAGTAGATATGAGTAACTATATCGACCAATTGGTTTTCATGATGTATATCGATAATCAAGATTGGCCAGGTAATAACAATATCTATTTCAGAGAGCGTGCAGACGATGCAGAATGGAGATGGATGGTAAAAGATTTGGATTTTTCCTTCGGACTATTTGTACCAGGACAACCTTGGAACTCTGGTTTCTCCAATTATAATACCTTGGATAGAATGTCAACAGACAATAGCTTTAACTGGCCTGCTCCAGCATGGTCTACATTAATGTATCGTCGATTGGTACAAAACGATCAATGGCGTACAGATTTTATCAATCGTTTTGCGGATCAGCTAAATGTTCTTTTTTCAACAGAACGGGTGACTGGAAGAATAGATGACTTCAAAGCAGATTATACAAATGAAATCGTGGACCATTCGGATCGTTGGTTTGGTGGATTTCTGCAATGGGATAGTCATATACAAAAAATGAGAACCTTTGCAGAAAGCAGAACTGACAATGTTCGAAATCATATCATTAGTGAATATAGCGATGTAACTGGTACTTCTAATATTACGGTTAACCTAAACTCTGCAAGTCAAGGTGAGGTAGAACTAAGTACCATTTTAGTGAAAACAGGTAATGCACCATTCACGGGAACTTACTTCAGTGGTATTGAAGTTCCGGTAAGGGCTTATCCAAACAGAGGTTATGTATTTCAAAATTGGTCTGGTGCAGTTTCTGGTAACAATCCTATAGAAAGTTTTACTTTAGGTTCAAGCAATGCAAGTATTACGGCTAACTTTACTTTAGGCTCTACTTCTACACAAGGTATCGTTATCAATGAAATTAATTATAACTCTCCGGATGCTCCTAATCCAGAAGATTGGGTGGAGTTGCATAATCCAACTAACAGTTCAGTCAATGTTTCCGGATGGTATTTTGAAGATGAAAGTGGCGATTTTTTTGGCCTTCCGGCAAATACTGTGATTCCAGCTGGAGGCTATTTAGTTTTAGCAGAAGATGCAGCCTCTTTTTCTGCTGTTTATCCTAATGTTCCGTTCATCGGTGAATTTGGTAAAGGGGAACGAGGTTTTGGATTGAGTGGAGGTGGTGAATTGATTACTTTAAAAAATGCAAATGGCGTCTTAATTGACGAAGTAGAATATGACGATAAAAGCCCTTGGCCTACTGAGCCAGATGGTGACGGGCCGACCCTACAACTGATTAATCCTTCTCTTGACAATGCTCTGGCATCCAGCTGGCAAGGAATCCCTGCTACTCCAGGTGCCGAGAACGGAACGTCTACTGGACCAGGTAATCAAACGATCAACTTTCCTTCGATTTCGGATAAGTTAACAACAGATGGTTCTTTCTCTATTTCTGCAACGGCAACGTCCGGTTTGCCAGTAAGTTTCTCTATTTTATCCGGGCCAGCTTCTATCTCTGGTAATACAATCACATTGAATGGAACTGCTGGTACCGTGACGGTAAGAGCCAGTCAAGGCGGTAATGCAGAATGGAATCCAGCGCCAAACGTCAATAGAACCTTTGACGTGACTACACCAACAGGAGGAGGTGATTGTGATGATATTGTGGTGACCCTTGGAGCAGGAAGTATAAGCATTGATGGAATTTCAAGTGCGCATTATATTGTAAAAGTTTTTGGTAATCTTTATAATACGGTTTACAATGAAGTAGATGGTAACATTCCTGTAAATCTTACTGGTTTGGTAAATGAAGTACACCATTTGGATATACAATTATATGATGCGCAATGGCAACCAATTTGTACTTACGTTGAAGATGTTACTGTTGGTGGCGGCGGTGGAAATGGGATTGATTTGACTTGTCCAGACAATATTAATGTTACAGGTGAACAAGTCGTGACTTTTTCAGCGATAGCGACTACAGATTGTGCTACCGGTTTAACATTGAACCAAACAGAGGGGCCAGCTTCGGGAAGCTTGTTAGCTCCTGGTACTTACACGGTTACTTTCAATGCACAAGATGATTGTGGTGATGCTGAGTCGTGTAGTTTTACGATTACGGTTAATCCAAATGCTAATGGGATTGATTTGACTTGTCCAGACAATATTAATGTTACAGGTGAACAAGTCG
>CAYTVR010000434.1:0-4943 GCA_964441245.1 uncultured Saprospiraceae bacterium
CCGCTCAACATCGTGGCTACTGCTTTTACTCTTTCCTCATGCGCCAGTCTGCGAACGGCAGTAACGGTTTTATTTTCTTTGATCGACTTATAGACGAAATAATGTCGATCCGCCTTTACGGCAATTTGTGGCGTATGCGTAATCGAAATCACTTGATGCTGATTGGATAAACGATGAAGTATGTTGCCCATTTTCAAAGCGACATCACCAGAGATTCCAGTATCGATTTCATCAAAAATTAAAGTGGGTAATGGAATCGCACTTGCGACCAAGGATTTAGTACACAAGGTCAATCTTGATATTTCACCACCTGAGGCGACATTCTTAATCTTTGAAAATTTACTGCCTAAGTTAGGGGCAAATAAAAATTCTACATTATCTAATCCCGTCGAGTTAAATTCCTCTAATGTATTGACTTGTACTTGCAGTCGAGCATGCTCCATAGAGAGCTTGGCCAATAAGAGGTGTACCTTCTTTTCAAAATCTTTAACAACACTCTTACGTCGTGTGGATAATTGTTTTGCGACTTTCGTCAAATTTTTCTCTTGCTTTTCAATCACAGCTTCCAGTCGCTCTATTTCTCCTGACATATCACCAAAAGCACCCAGTCGATTTTGTAAGTTGGCTTGAATTTGAATTAATTCTTTGACAGTATTGACTCGATGTTTATTTTCTAATTTGTAAATGAGATCCAATCGTTCTTGAATCTCTGTTAGCCGACCTTGGTTGTATTCAGTCTCTTCGGCTATGTTTTCAAACTCTTCTGCGATGTCTTGCAACTCCAATCTAGTTCCTTCAAATCTTTCATAAATCTTTGCAATACCAGAGTGTACGTTAGTCAACTTGGAAATGGAAATAGAAAGCTCATTCATTTGATTGATGATGGACTGTTCGTCTTCACTTAAGTGTTGGAAGGCGGCGCTCATCAATCGTTTGATGTCTTCGGCATTGTTTAGTTTAGATTGTTCTTCTTCTAGCTTTTCTTGCTCGCCATCTAGTAATTCTACTTTATTGAATTCTTCCAATTGGAAAGAGAGAAAATCAATCTCTTGGCTAGCTTTATCGCTTTGCTCGATAAGTTGGTGAAGTTGTTTTTTATCTTTTTGATATTGGCGGAAAGCTTGTTGATAGCTGCGTAACAATTTTTGATTGTCAGCGAGTGCATCTATCATTCGCAATTGGAAAGAGACATTGTGGATGTCGAGCGTATCAAATTGTTGATGCAAGTCAATCAATGAACCAGACAACTGCTGAAGCATTTTTAGATTGACGGGGGTATCGTTGATGAAGGCTCTAGATTTGCCGGAAGGCGTAAGTTCTCGACGCACGACTAGTTCTTCTTCATAATCCAATTCGTATTCATCAAAAAAGGATTGGAGTTCGTAATGACCGATTTGGAAATGGCCTTCTACGATACATTTTTTTTCATCATTATAAAGGGATTTGGTATCGGCACGTTTTCCCATAATGAGGCCTAGCGCGCCCAGTAGAATGGACTTCCCTGCTCCCGTTTCTCCAGTAATAATGGTTAGGCGATCTGAAAAGTCAATTTCTAACTCTTCGATAATCGCGTAGTTTTTTATCAGCAAACTGTTTATCATGATGTACGACTGAGATGGTTAACTATTAGATGTTAGATGATTAGACTTTATTCGACAGACGATTGACGGCCGTTTCACTGACGGCAGACGAACAGTCGCC
Organism: uncultured Saprospiraceae bacterium; assembly: GCA_964441245.1. GTDB lineage: Bacteria > Bacteroidota > Bacteroidia > Chitinophagales > Saprospiraceae > JALZUU01. Next base: position 1,702 of record CAYTVR010000434.1, read on the forward strand.
GTACGATTATTTTTAGAATAAAGTCTATTAGAGTGGTACGATTGTACATAAACTAAAATCTCTCGATCTAAATCTTTAACACGTTATCCTGCTGATTATCAATCTTTTAGCTTACCGTCGTAAAGTCGGCACAGGTTCGCTAAATGATTAAAAATAATTGGAAGGCAAATTTATACTTTTTCGCGGAAAATGAAGCTGATTTTGCTGGAATCCTTTGTGAGTTGGTAAATATGGTTAATCGTAAAATTTCACGAAAGTGTGAAAAGAAATTATAGCTGTCTTAAATAATCTCCTAATCGGAGTTTGGAATCAAGGTTCATTTTTTTCTTGATTCGGTAGGAGGTCATTTCTACTGTTTTGTAACTAACGTTGAGTAGTTGGGCTATTTCTTTATAGTTGAGATTCATTTTTAAATAGGCGCAGTGGCGAAGGTCTCGTTGGGTTAGATTGCTATATTGTTTTTGAAGATAAGTGGTGAAGTTGGGGTGGATACTTTCAAATTGAATTTGGAAGCTTTCCCATAATTCTTTTCCGTCTATATTTTGGTCAATACTATTAATGATAGATTGTAGCTGCTTTTTCTTTTGAATTTGGGTCTTTTTATCAATGGAAATAATGGTGTTTTTTATGTCATTTAATAGGTTTTTTTGATTGGTCATGAAGAGATGTTGAGAAGCTAGTTCTCTATTCCTAGTATCCAATTCTGATTTGAGTTCTGTTTGTTTTTTATGTTGTTTAGATAGTTTTTCTAATTCATGTTTTTTAGCGTGTGATATGTCTTCAGACAAAGTGATGATTCCTGTGATTTCGTCTGTTTCATTACGGAGTGGAACATAAGTTGATCTTATGTAGGCCATTTCATTTTTAATTATTACTTCTCTTTCAAAGTTTACGATTTCGCCGTTAAAAGTTTTCTGGTAATAGGGTTTGTTATAGTCAAAGAATTCGGATTGGAATCTGTCGGTGACTTTTTGGCCAATTAATTCATCATAGCTTATTTTGAATATTTTGCTTACCGCTGGATTAATATAGGTGATTTTTAAGTCTTTGTTGAGATAGGATACGCCAGCAGGAAGATTATCTAAAATGGTTTTATTTTGCTTTTGTTGTGCTTGAAGTTTATCAATTAGAATCGTATTGTGTCTAATAGTGAAAACCTGAAAGAAATATATAAAAATTCCAAAACCAAAAAGGTTAATTATTAGCAACAATTGAATATCAAAATCGGATAAGTCGGGAGGGAAGGAAGTTGAGGATGATGAAATTCTGTAGATAATAATAATTGAAACTACAAAGAACCAAGCCATTCCATAATTTTTATTGAGGACGGAAACAGCAATAATGGGTTGAACTAAAAGCCATACAATCAATGGCGAGTAGGCCCAGCCAAAAAAGTAAACTAAAAGTAGGATGAAAAGAATATTTGAAATGATATATAAGTTGGCAGGAATGATAAGTGATTGAAGCCACTTTATGCTAAATAGAGAAGTGAACTGTAAAGCCACCGTAACAACAATATAAGTATAAGGAACCAATTTAAGATCTATGATCGCATTAATGAAATATGCAATCAGGATTAATGAGAAACTGATCAAAATACTAAATACAAGTAGCTTAGATTTCTTAGCTTCAATTATGTCGTCGTCTTCAACATAGCTACACAACCAATTATAAAACTGCTCGATAGAGGACATCATTTCTATTTAAATTTGTCAATACATGTGCCCATTATTAGTGTGAACTAATAAAGTACATTATTAGAAATTTTGTCCATTGATTGTGATGATAAAATAAGGTTGGTTGCTAGAAGAGTTGTCTTAAATTAAGTTTCATACCAACAAAAAAACTAACGGATAAAGGTAGTTTAAATTTTCTTCTCGTTAGAGAATTCTAGCAACACTCAAAATCTTATGATAAACTCTGGAAGCATCACTTTTGCTTCTAGAGCTAATTTTTTCTTTAAGCGGTAATTAGTCATTTCTACACTTTTCAAAGAAAGATTTTGAATACGCGCAATCTCTTTATTAGATAGCCTCATTCTTAAATAAGAGCAGTGGCGGAGTTCGCGCGTATTCAACTTGGGAAATCGAGATTGAAGACTATTGATGAAATCAGGATGAATTCTTTCAAATTGGGCTCTGAAATTGTCCCACTCATCTTCAAGATTTATATTTTGATTGATAGTACGAAGGATTTTTTTGACCGTAGTTTTTGGCTTCGTATCTATTTCTTTAGTAATGGAATTTAGAGACAGTTTGATTTCTTTAAGTAGCTCTTTTTGGTTAGTGATAAAAAGCTCTTGAGAAGCCAATTCTCTGTTTCTATAATTGATCGTATTGCTTAATGCTACTTTTTGAGCTTCTTGCGTTTTTAGTTTTATTCTTTCGGCCTCTTTCATTTTAGTTAAGTCGGCAATTAAGTTTACAAAGCCAATGACTTTCCCATGTTTGTTGAAACGGGGTACATAGGTACACCTAATAAATAAAGGTTTTTCTTTGGAACCTACAAATCGTTCGTAGGTTACGGTCTCGCCTTTTAACGCTCTTTGATAATAAGGTAAATTGATAGCGTAGTATCGCTCCCCAATAATATCTTCGATACGCATCCCAATACAATTCCTCTTACCTAGCTTAAAAAACTTAGCTAAAACAGGATTATAATAAACAACTCGTATATCTGTATCGATATAGCAAACACCAGCGGGAATATGATCTAGAATATCTTTCGTTTGCTTTTGTTCAAAATCCAATTCTTCAATTAAACTTTTTCTTTCTGTGTTAGATAAATACTCCATAAAAAAAACAAAACCAAAAAAAGAAATCATATTGACCACTTTAATGATTCTCAATAAGGACTCACTTACAGGCGCAATAGTTTCGGAAGGAAAGAAAAAAAGAATACCTAAAATAGCTACCAGCGTAAATCCAAACCAATAAAAAGCGGAAGTTCTAGTAGCAATGGAAAACGAATATATAGGTGTGATCAGCAACCATAACATATAAGTAGACTGGTATCCACCATAATTATAAATCATTATTAGTGTGGATAAGGTACAGATGGCAATAAAGATATTTCCACTTATTAAAAAGGATTGCCACCTTCTAAAGGTCCAGAGTGAAAATCCAAAACCTACCAATGCAAATGAAAAAAATAAAGTGTTGAAAGGAATTACAAACATAGAAGAACAAATACCAAAGAGTATCATTCCTATGACAATTAGGTGGGCATTGATTAATGCTTTA
>CAYTVR010000435.1:0-4926 GCA_964441245.1 uncultured Saprospiraceae bacterium
TACTTCATACCGATCATTGTAATCGAAAAGTCTTGCCTTGGATTGATGGTTTGCTCTCAATTGGTGAAGCCTATTATCAAAAAAATGGACGACCACTTTTTAGTTCTCACATGTTGGATTTTTCTGAAGAACCATTGTTAAAAAATATTTCTACGAGTAAAAAATATTTGGAACGTTTAGCGAAAATAGAAATGGGATTAGAAATTGAACTCGGCGTCACAGGAGGTGAAGAAGATCATGCAGATAATACGAACGTGGACAATGCTCTTTTATATACTCAACCTTCAGAGGTAGCCTATGCTTTTGAAGAATTATCAAGTATCAGTAACAACTTTTCCATTGCTGCCTCTTTTGGGAATGTACATGGTGTTTATCGACCAGGAAATATAAAATTGGAACCCCTCATTTTAAAAAAATCTCAAACTTTTATTGAGGAAAAACATTCCACACCACCTTTACCAGTCAACTTTGTTTTTCATGGAGGATCTGGTTCGAGCAGGGAAGAAATTCGAACGGCGATCGATTATGGTGTGATAAAAATGAATATTAATACCGACTTGCAATGGGCTTTTTGGGAGGGCGTCAATAATTATGTCTCTGAAAATCATGATTATCTGCAAACGCAAATTGGCAATCCTGATGACGCAGATGCTCCCAACAAAAAATATTACGATCCTCGAAAATGGTTGAGGAGTGCAGAGCTACATTTTGTTCAAAGACTAGAGCGAGCTTTTAAAGATTTGAACTGTTGCAATGTTTTGAAAAAAGAAAGCGTATGGTAGAGCTATTTTAATTTAGAACAATTTATTTACTGCTTATTTTAAAAACCCAGGTATACTCCAGTTTTTCCACTTTTGGCAATTGTATTGTTAGATATTCAGTCGTTTGTTTAAACTCAATTGCTCCATCAAAGCCAAGTAATTCAATAGATTGTATGTTCAAATTTGATGCCTTCAAATTCTTAATCGTAATATCCTTTTGGGGTTTCGCCAAAACAAAAGCATAAACAAAATCCCCATTTTGCGTAAATCGAATATCGTCTGATGTAAAGTTTTTATTCTTACTTTCTGATAAGTGCCCAGTTTTGGTTTTTGTAGGACCTTCTCCATACACCTTCCAATGTTGAGCATCATGAATTGCTTCTCCATTTAGCTCTAACCATTTCCCTATATCCAATAAAGTTTTTTGTTGGTCTTCCGGAATAGTACCATCAGGTTTAGGTCCGATGTTGAGCAACAAGCATCCATTTTTACTAACGATATCGACTAGGTCCATGATAAGTTCGTCTGCCATTTTGGGAATCCAATTTTTAGCATAGTACCATGAATTTTTTCCAATAGAAGTGTCCGTCTGCCAATACTTTTTTCCCAAAGAATCCATTTTACTTCGCTCCAAATCGAGCATATGAGTACCTTCAGGATAGGATTCATAATGTAAATTCTTAGTTTGTAAGACTACTGTTTTATTTCTCGCAATTCCCGAGTTGTAATAGTAAGTCGCCAGTTTTTTATGGTATGGTGCAAATTCCTCTCTATCTAAATAGAAGTCAAACCAAAAAATATCTGGTTGATATTTGTCTATGATTTCTTTGGTACGAGGCCACCAAGTTTTGGCGAGCCAATCTTGACTAACAGGTGCATTATGCTCATGTCGAGGTGCGTACAAAGCTGCATATTTTGGATCACTATTGTCATAATAATCTTGTTGATTATAGTAATTCCAATTGAATGCAAGATGAGAACTTGCTCCACAAATTAAACCTTGTTTTTTTACTTCATCGGTCAATTCTTTAAACACATCTCGTTTTGGCCCCATTGCTTTCGCATGGTAAGGTGTAATACTAGATTCATATAAAGCAAATCCATCATGATGTTCTGCGACAGGAACTACATATTTTGCTCCAGCTTTTTTAAATAAATCCACCCATTCTTTTGCATTAAAATTTTCCATAGTAAACATCGGGATGAGGTCTTTGTAGCCAAACTCTTTTTGATCGCCAAATTTTTCTTTATGGTAAGCGAATGCTGCATGGGGTTTATCTGTAATTTTTTCGCCACTTGGATTATAAATCCCTTTGTCAAAATACATCCATCTAGGATACCAGTCTGTATGTAATTCCGCAACGGAATTGGGTCCCCAATGAATAAAAATTCCGAACTTGGCATCTTTCATCCATTGTGGGATTTCATATTTTTTAAGGCTTTCCCAATTTTCTTCAAACATAGATAACTTTCCTCCTAGTACTACATTTTTCATTTCTTGCCACTTCTCTGTCGCTTTACTTTGTGGATCTACTTTTTGAAATTTAGCGACATATTCTTGCCATTCAGATTCTCTAGGAAGTTGACTCCATTTTTCTCCATCCGTTGCAAAATCAAAATCTGCTTTGGTATCCATGATCAAGTAAGCTTGGTATCCTTCCAAATATATTTCCATGTCTTTTACTCCAACCTCTTTCATATTGTTGGTGATTTCAGGCCAAGCCATTCCCATTGCATGAACATCTTTGTACTCCTCTCTCAGGTCAAGATCGTTAATCATTTCCAGCGTTAAAATATATCGTTTGGTATTTTTTTGCGTTTGGATCAATTGACCTTGATTAGGAGTAAAAACTTCTTTCTGATCTAATTTATAGATCCGTTCTAAAGGGGCAATATTGGCTATGGATTGATGTAAGTCGGGGATTTCTTTTTTCAAATTTTCCATCATCGACTCAAAATTTTGATCCGCAGGAGCATCAATAATTAAAAAGGAAGCATCGTTCAACTTGAAAAAATCTATTGCAAGTGATTTTGACTGACTATTTTTAAAACTACTTAGCGCTATCTTCGAAGCTGGAATTGCAAAGGTGAATCTTCTAGCTTTTGAACTATCACTTTGGTTTTGCTGACAAGCAAAAATCGTAAGGATTAAAAGTCCAAAAAGGATAATTTTATTGGTTAAATTTTTCATAATGAAATTTTATTTCAAATATAGTATTGATCTGTTTACCTTGAAACGCTATGCATAAAATTCAATTAAACTCCAGAGTATAATTAATAGAAACATAATAGACATCCCAATGATTCGATAGTCTAATCCTGAATTTATTTTTTGAAAATAAGCACTTCCTGAAAATGTCAAAGCTTGTTGTTCCAAGGTAGGTCGTGGGGTAAATAAACTTATGGTGATAAATAAAACACAACAAATCACAAAAGCCCACCAAGCTTGCATCATAAAAATAATCCCCCAAGTATCCGTAATTAATTTTACACCATTTTCATCCGGAAAATCCAAGACGAACATTAATACTCCAAGGATTAGTCCTAGTAAAAACGTAGCTTTTGCAGCTTCCTTGGTTCCTCGTTTCCAAAAGTACCCTAAGATAAAAACAGCTGAAATGGACGGCGCAATACTTGATCCAAGTGAATTAACAATGGTAATGATAGAACCACCTTTACTACCTGCTACCAGGGAAAATAGAATGGCAATAATCATGACGACAAATGCAGTTACTCGACCAATCCAAACTAATTTTTCATCATTAATATCAGGTTTAAACCTTTGTACAATATCGATGGAAACTAGTGTCGCAGAACTATTCAATGCAGCAGCAACAGAACTCATTAAAGCAGCAAGTAAAGAGGCAATTACTAAGCCTACTAATCCTACAGGTAATAGATTGGAGACTAAGATAGAAAAAGTTTGTCCTGTTCCAGCATTATTAATTTCTTCTTGAAACAAAACATAGGCAATTAATCCCGGCAGTAACATAAAAAATACAGGAGCTAATTTAAGTATAGCGGTAAACATGGGACCAATTCTAGCATCTTTTTCTGACTTGGCACCCAATGCTCTTTGTACAATAGTTTGATCGGTAAACCAATACCAAATTCCCAAAACTGGATAGCCTAAAAAGACAGCATACCAAGGAATTCCACCAGTTTCTGCAACGGTCGCATCAGACCTTAACATGGAAAGACTACCAGGTTTTATTTTTGATTTAAACATTTCAAAATCAGTAATCCCAACTTCGGGAAGCATTGCCAATCCAAAGATGGTAATCAAAATACTTCCACCTAAAAGCATAACGGACTGAATGGTCTCCGTAACGGCTACCGCTTTGAGTCCTCCAAGAATCGTGTACAATGCTGTCAAAAATGAAATCAGTAAGACACCCCACAATTGATCGAGTCCGAAAAACTCTTTCATAATCGTAGCGCCTGCATACAAGCTGATTCCGATATGGATAAATAGCGCCGTAATAATTGCAAAGATGACCATAAAGGTTCTGGAGCTTCCATCAAATCTTCTTTCAAAATATTCAGGAATGGTGGTGATTTGATTTCTAAAATAAAACGGCGCAATAAATACCCCAAAGAAAACCAAACAGGGTATGGCCATCCATTCAAATATCCCATCTGATAAACCTGAAGTAAAACCAGATTCCGCAAATCCAATAATATGAACGGTAGAGATATTAGAAGCAAAAAGGGATGCTCCAACCACTCCCCACCCTAGCGATTTACCCGCTAAAAAATAATTGTTGGACGATTGTTTTTTTAAACCTCCTCCTGCCCAAATCCCAACGATTACAATCCCTATCAGATAAATGATAATAATCGATAAATCAATAATTGAAATATTCATTTAATTTGGTTTTTCTAAATGGTTAAGAATGATTCTTTATGATTTCATTTGGTATAAATATTTAAAGAGTTGATGTTTTCCTCTTTCAAAGCTTTGCTTTGACAACCAAATAAATTTGGTACTGTAAATTATTAGGTGCTAGAAACTTTCGTAAAGATTGAACATATTGAATGTCTTTTCTAAAATTGAATTATCTGATATGCTACTTTTTCATTGGTGTCTTGCGACGTATAGTTGTATACCTCAAAACGACAGTAAGTTGTATCTAAAATAATCATGTTAAATATAATTATTCAT
>CAYTVR010000436.1:0-4920 GCA_964441245.1 uncultured Saprospiraceae bacterium
CTTCTCCTGAATCTTGAAAATCTAAGTCTAAGTGAAACTTTGAAATAGGTTTTAGAAACTCAATGTCGACTTTAGCTTTGCCATAAATGACATCGCTGGTATCACTCAGTTCTAGTTGGAATCTATAATGAAGAATATTGATTTCACTAAATCTTTGCTTATGATCCTGTGCGGAAATTTTGATCATAAATAAATTGGAAAATAAAACGAAGATGGCTAGCCTTTTAATCATTGTAATTTTTTAACTGAATAAATGAATTTGGGTATCATGCTTTGAAGCAAAAATAGAAAATCATCTCACTCACTTACTAATCTTTTGGATCGAATACTTTGAATATAGCTTCCAGACCATATTACTTAGGCACTACATAGTAAGCAAAAAACACCTAAGGAAATACCTGAATCTTAGTATTTACGGTCTTCAAAACAATTTGTAAATAGTAGGATCTCGTTTAGATAAGCTAAAAAGCGTTAAAATTATGATTATGGCAAATATTTTGAGTTGGAAACCATGTTCCCCCTTTTATATCCTAAAATTAATACTCATGAAAATTAAATTTCTACTCTTTCTATTTGTTTGTATTACGGGGACAAATGCCCAATCTCAAGAGATGTTTTCTTTTATCTCAGACAAGATGTTTACGGATCCTTCTGATTTGGTAGGCTATAATTTTGTTCCCAATTTCATGGAGATTCCCGATGAGACGGATGGCGAATTGGATGCTGGTGAATATTCATTTGGGGTAACCCAAAATAACCTCTATGTAAAAGGAGAAGAGATAGGAGGCGTATATAGCTTGAATAATATTAATCCTACGCAATATGGATTTAAACTCATGTTAATGAATGCGCGTGATCCTCGAATTCAAGGACACTTAAAAATAATACTAAATAAATATTCTCAAGTAGATGCTTTGGTATTTAAACGTTCTGGGAGAGATAAAGAAATCATTTTCTACAATGCAGAATTACCTGAAGGTGATTTTATGACCGAGAAAGATTATTTTACAGATCGTTGGGAGACGGAGTTGGTTTATCAAGATTCTCTTTGGGGAATGAAAGTAAAACCTTTCTTCCGGATTCACACAAGAGATAAGACACAGGAACGATTGGAAATGAGCGATAGTACAACCATTCAGTTTATAGAGAAGATTACAATTATAGATAAGACCAAAAAGAAAAAGAAGAAAAAGAAAGGAGCGGAAGAAGCAGAAGTCACGGAGGCGGTTGACCTAGAAAATATTGAAATGGGCGCAGTTGAAGAAATGACTGAAGAGGAAAAAAAGAAGATTAAAATCATTAAAAAACATTATGTTGAAGTTCGGTCTATTATGAAATATAGTGATGGAGAAACTGAAGATAAAACATGGACTTATGAAGTGAAAGAAATGAAGCAAAGAGAAGATACTTCAGCAGGCCCGAATGGCGAACGTTACCAATTAGAATTATCAACTAATAAAGAACCGCTTTATTTATACCTAACAAAAGATAAAACCATCAGCTCATTTGAGATGGAAGGATTTAGATATTTGATGCAAGGGTTTTAGTCGAAATTTAACGAAAGTGAAAAACTAAAAAAGGCTTTTGGAATTGATGCTCCAAAAGCTTTTTTATTTTTCTAATTCTTTTTCTTAGGATCGGTTTTCTTTTTTTCCTTCGGTTCAAGATCATCAAATACATCTAAAAACTCTTCTTCCTCATCGGCTTCAAAAGCAACATCAGGTATGGGTTTGACGGTTGGTTTTTTTAACGGAATACTTGGTTTACTTATTTTTACCTTTTCTTCTTCAATTTGTAATTCTTCTTCGACCGCTTTCAAGTCCACTAATGGTTTTTCATCTTGCCATTCAATAGGTTCTTGAATATCGCGCACATTTCCAAATGCTTCAATTAGTTTAGCTTTTATTTCTCTCTTTCGTCGTTCACTTCGAAGGAAGTCAGATTTTACTAAACGTTTATTATTGACCACTTTGAAATTTTCTACATCGCCATACACGTGATAGTGTAGATTGAACCAACCTCGACGTTTTGCTTTTTGTGGCTTGAGTTTTGGGTCATGCTTTTTGAACTTACTGAGTAATACTTGCCCCGCATTGATTTTCATTTTGTAATCAATTTTATTTTCGAAGCTGTGCTGTCCATTTACCGTAAGGTTTAAAGCATTGGATTGGAGAAACATGACGGGCATATAAACCTTTTGATTTTTAATCTCTACCCAGTTTTGCATATTGGTAAACTTGATGTGGCGCAAGTCTTGAATTTTGACGTAAGCCGAAAAATCCTCTATCATTTTCATCCGAATCAATTCTCCATCTGTAATTTTCACATCAGCCAAGACATGTAAATCATCGTATGAAAAATTACCATTCTCGTCCCAATAAGCATCAATGGCCAAACGAGAATCTAAGTCTCCTTTAAGGTGTTTGTACTTTAAAACGTCTTGGCCAAAGTTTTCACACTGGTAGAAAAATTTTCGAATGTCGATGCCATCTGTAATTAGATTGGCTTGCAAAAAAGGCTTGTCCCTAAAGTAAGTCGTACCTTCCAAATTCATGGAACCATCCATCGTTTCCACATCTCCGCTTATCAACATTTCATTTTTGTCAAAAATCAGATCACCCTCGAAGTCCTGGCCTTCAATTTTATTATAATTGAAGTTTTGGACATTTACTTCAAATTGGCCTTTTAAGAAATTAGTCAGTCGTTCCCGTTCCTGTATCCGTTGAAATTTAGAAGAATCTATACCTGCATTTCTGGCTACTAAAGTGGGCTCAGGTTCAGCAATAAACATTCGTACCAAACGGTCCAAATCCAAATCCTCCGAATCCAATGAAGCTCTAAATCGAAGCTCTGCCTTTTTTGAATTTCGCTTATCGGCAAATAAAACCGGAATGATGTTTTTGAAATTTCCGTTCAAAATAATTTCACTACCTGCTCCATCGAGTTTGACTTCGTCTACTACTAGTTCATTATTTTCCAAGATCATATTCCCCTTGTCCAGAGTCATTCTTTCCTTATTGATGATCAACTCTGCGTCGTCAAATTCGAGCATGCCCGAAGTCTTTACTCTGTGAATTCGACTAGGCGTGATCATGTCTTTATAACGTCCCTTTAGTTTAAACTTACTGATTTCTATTTCGCCATCTCCATCCGTAATAGCCTTGTTATTGAAAAGGCCGTATACCGATTCCATTGGGATAACGCCATCTATTTGGAAGTCAATCGAAGGGTCTTCAAAATTAGCAATCCGCAATTTTGATTCAATCAATTCACGACTAAAGTAACCCTTGAAATCATTAATAGTGAAAACTGAATTGCGCTGAGAGCGTCCTTTTCCATTGGTAAAGCTTGCGCTAAATGATACATCTTTTAGCGGATCATCCAGTCGCTCACTGGTGATGTTACCATCCTTCAAATCCAGATCCACAATGATCGCAGGGCTTTCAGATGCACTGGATCTTCCTTTGATGGTCGAGTTTAAAGCAAATCTACCTTTGGTGGTAAAGTCACTGATGTACTTTTGATATTGTTCAGGAAGGAGTTTAAAGATAGAAGCGAGTTCGGCATCTTTTCCAGAGATGACCAAATCATAATCAGAGAAGTTTTTCTTCATCAATACATTACCATCCACGTGCAAGGTATTGCCTTCTATCATCAGATCAACATTATCAAATGTGTATTTTCCTCTTTCCAAATCGACGTCAATGGTTGCCCCATATCCCAATTCTTTACCCACAAAATACCGCACTCCACCAATTTCAATAAAATCTGATTTTAGTTTTGCATCACTGTCTAAAGAAAATTGATCGCTTGCAAACTCGCCTGAAAAATTAGCGTCCGTTAAATGGACTTTCATTTCTTGCTTATTGCGATCATCTATATAAATCAATTCTACATTTTCTAATTGAGCTTGTTCTAGTGAAAGGGAAAAATCTTTTGGTTTGGCGGAAGCCTTCTGAGGTTTGTCCGTTTCTTTTATGATATCATAATTGACTATTCCCTTTCGATTGGTTTTCACAAATAAAGCCCCATTGCTCACAACTACCGAATTCACTTTTATACTCGACCCAAACAAACTCAACAGCCCAAATCGAAATGATAATTGTTCTGCCTCTAAAAGTTTTCCATCAAATTTATCATTTAGTGAAACGCCTTTCAAATTAGCAGAGGCACTTGGAAAACTACTCAATAGATTTAATTCAAAATCTTTCACTTCCAATTCGGTTTCCAATTGCTTATTAATTTCACTAAGTAGTCGTTTGCTGATTTTATCTTCAAAAAAACCAGCAATCACAACAGCAGCGACCATCGCTATCCCAATAATGATAGCCATTGTAATCAAAGTGCGCTTAAGAAATTTACCCATGAGTAATTGGTGTTCAAGGATGAAAAGAATAATAAATACGTTGTCTATAGGAAAGGGTTATAGATAGTCCTAATGAAGTTTGAAAAACTTCAACTTAAAAATACCATGTTCCTGAATGTAAGGCTAGAAATATAAGCAAAAATATTATATCTATTCGTAATTCGTGTAGATTAATGAAACGGGAAAGAAAGGGAAATTATTTTTGTTTTTTTGTTAAAAAGCCTTGTTTTGTTTAGTCAGGAAACATATCTTTGCAACCGCTAATAAAAAAGGGCGATTAGCTCAGTTGGTTCAGAGCACCTCGTTTACACCGAGGGGGTCGGGAGTTCGAGTCTCTCATCGCCCACAGAAAGATTAAGCCATTAAGCAGATCGATGCTTGATGGCTTTTTTAGTCCCCGCAATTAATAAAAGGAGAACTGTCCTTAATTCTTTTTATTTATTCGCTAAATATCCATATCATGCAAGCTATCTTACTCAAATCCTTCGGCGACCCCAACCAACTTTTTATTGGGGAAACAGCAACCCCTACTCCCAAAACCAATCAAATCTTGG
>CAYTVR010000437.1:0-4918 GCA_964441245.1 uncultured Saprospiraceae bacterium
GTTCAAGAATAAGTCTGGTAAACATTAATGCACCTAATAAGTAAGAGCAATGTTAGATTTAGTTAGTCTGTGTTTTATATCAAATTTTCGGCTTTTTTAAAATTGTGTTTTGCCGTAAAAAAGCAATAGGCCCTATGCGAGCCTATTGCACTTTAGCTTTTGTTATAGAGTGCTTTCCTCTTCTTTATTGCTTAATCCATTTCTTTACTCCAAAATTATTTTTTGTTTTTAGCCTAACGAGATAAATTCCAGAAGGCATAAATTGAGTATTCACTAAATGATTTTTTTGATATACCATTTCTGAGAAAATAATTTTCCCTGTTAAGTCAATAATTTCAATTTCATAGTCAATTCCTGTTTTGGCTAAATAAGTAATTGTCAAGATATTTTGCCCAGGATTCGGCGACAATTTGAAAATATCATGTATTGGTACTTCTTCTACATTTGTACCTACGGAGACTAAGATTTCATCAATTGCACTACATCCTTCCGAATTTGTTACAGTTACTGAATAGACACCAGCTTGACTTACTCTAATAGTTGGAGTAGACTCCCCTGTTGACCAAGAATACGTCATATTCAAATTTGTTACATCAAAAGTTATCGTATCTCCCTCAACTATATTAATGTCTTCGCCCAAATCCACAATTGGTAAGAAATTCTCCATTGTAGGTAATGTATCTAATTGGTAACATTCATTTATATCTGTAATATGGACTTCATGAATTTCGCTCGAAGAATTATCAAATGGACCTACAATAAATTCGGTTCCCATATCTGGAAATAAGACAATAGTACTATCATTACTCACTATTGAAAACGGAGATGTTCCTTGCATAACATTCCCAATAATGTAATACTGATTACTGTCAACAAAACATTCATAATTATAATTCACTTCTAAGTTATCGCAAGATATTGGGCAATTGGTCGTCCCTTCCACATTTAGATTACACCCAGCTAATCCATCGCCCCCATTAATTATTATTCTATAATCTCTGCCTGCGGCATAAGGTCCAATAGTAACGGTGTCGCTTACTCCGCTGTCTATAAAAGTCATTGTATCAATTTCTAAAAAATGATTGTAATATTCATATACTTGGTAAATAGTCGAATCACCATTCCCTAATATTGGGATAGTAACATAATAAGTTCCGTTATCTAAACATTCTACCTCTTCAAAATCTATATCAAGGGGACATACCGCAAACCCACTTGTTGCCTCTAAGGTATAATAACATTCACTCCCGTGTGAACCGTCAATCATTAAATAATAAGTCTCACCAGGTATCAAACCACTTACTTCAAAAGTACCATTGGAAGTTAGTCCATCATCTATATTTACACAATCTATTTGATTCCAGTCTGAGTCAGCAGCATTGCAAGGTTCTTCAACTGAAAATACAGCTAATTGAAAGCCGCTGCATAGTGCGTTAATACCTCCTGCAGATTGGTAACCAATTTCAACGGTTTCTTCGCTTGGGACGAATTTCAAAAAGGAATTGTTATGTGCGATACCGCAATCAAATTCCTCCTCTAAATTACCTGGCGTATCAGAAGTGTAAAGAATGGAGGATTGTCCACAAAAAGCTTCTAAATTATTTAGAAGCGGAGCATTTTCACAAACATTAGCTGGTTCTGAATTAATTCCACAACCGCAAGAAGGAGGAGGATTTTGAGAGGTAGACACGCAACTGACATTCGCAATCCAACCTATTGCCGATGAACCTGTATCAGAATCAAAAACGACAGTTAAACAGCCCCCCGAATTCGTTGAAGCAGTAAATTGTTCTGGACTCTCAACAGAAGGGGCAACCAAACATTCAATACCTATTCCATCATAAACCGACAGAATATCAGCATTATTTAAATCAACTTCGGTAAATTCTAATGTAACAAATTCTAAATCAGGATTCTCAGGGCATAAGTGGTAAACTTGGAATTCGTCACCCTGATAATTATTCGTATCTCCTCCGCTATCCGTAAATAAATAGTCGCAACTATTAGTAGAGTTGAAACATCCGTTTGGCGGAGTTGTGGTTGTACTTATTGACGCTTCCCATCCGGTGTCATTACCGTTAAAAGAAGTAGCTCTAAATCTAACTGTCAGACATCCACCTGATGAAGCAGAGGCGGTAAACGTTTCTGGAGCTGTTATACTTGGATTTAAAGCACATATTGAATTTGTGCCATCAAAGACGCTTAATTCATCTTGGTCATCTAACGAAATAATCGAGACTTCAGTAAAATCCAAAACAATAAATTCTCCTTGATTTTCAGGGCAAATGGTAATAACATAACTTTCGTCATCTTGATAGTTCGCATCTGGTCCACCATCGTCATAAAATAATCCTGAATTGGTTATAATATCACCGTCAGAAATCAAATGCTGATTTGAAGAAATTACACTTACATCAAATGTATAATCGCAATTCAGTGAAGTATCTGTAATGGTTACTGAATACATTCCAGTCGTATCCACTAAGATAGAGGACGTTGTATCCCCTTGAGACCACAAATAATCGAAATCTGGATTAGTGAAATCTGTCGCATCTAAAATGATTACTTCACCATCATCAATCAAAGTGTCTGATGGAAGATTGATATTTGGAATTGTAACGTCATCAATAAAAAATGGAAATATTTGTGAGCAGTTAAAATCGTCGCTGACGATTACATAATGCGAGCCTTGAGCTAACCCTTCAGCAAATTCTTCTGTACTTCCATTACTCCATTCAAGACTTAGAGTATCAATACCAGAAATGATAATATTAGCTTCTCCATTCGAATCACCACATGTCGCAGGAGTTGCTATTATTTCAGGTGTTGAAAAAGCATCACAAGTAAAACCTTCTTCTGGGTTTGTATAATTGATACCTGTATTTAATCCGATGATTGTCATTCCAGTTGGCAAGGGAGAACCGTTAGGTCCTGTAAAATTGTAAACGGTAATGGAATTGCCTGCATTTGCACAAGCATTAGAACCACAAGCAATAATACCCCATGGATGTATTCCTCTTACTGTCGATTTTGCCATTATAGTACCATTTAATACAAAAGGGAATGTATTAATCCCAGGTTGCACTTCAACTGAAATGATTTTAGTGCTGTCAAGAGCCTTATTATCTAAAAAAGCACCACTTATAGTCGCTTTTCCGTCGATAGAAAGAGACCCCCCAGCTAAACTTCCAGTTAGGCCAACCATTGCAGTAGCTTCTGATTCATCTCCATCACAAAAGGTCTGAACAGCCGCTACTGATGCCGATATATGTATAGGTAATTCAATTGTTGTGGCAATAGGAGAGAAAACTTCAACGACATCAGAATAATTTACATTTCCAGATATTGATTGTTCATAAGTTTCATCAGCAGAACCTGTCACTAAATACGAACATATTTGTCCACTCACATTAAATATATGGGTTTGACAACCAAAAGTAGGAGTAATGAAATCTTCAAGATCTAAATCATCACCATCCCATAAAACTTCCGTTATTTCATCAATACCTTCTATTAAATCAATACTTAAATCTATATAAGAACTGCTTTCAGCTCCTTCAATATTTATAGTACTACATGTTCCTCCTTGGTAAGCTCGAAGTTCAGCATTTGCTGTTAATCCTCCTGAATCAAATCCTACTGAAATTTGTGAATGGAGCATGTTTGATCCCAAAATGATGAATACTAATAATATACAGGTCTTCTTTTTTAAAATTGTATTTTTCATATTTGATTCATTTTTAAATTTTATCAGTCCCTATTCCTAGGAAATTATAATGTCTATGGAAAATCAATCCAGTTACTTTGTTCTCCCCATTTCGTTCGCATTCAATATCTGCCTCAAAGGCTCTATACACAAACCGATCTTTAGATTTTGGGAAGATTTCACAGTTGGGTTGAATTTGATGAAATCAAAAGCACTATAAGCTTATTCTTTATTGTGATGAAATGGTCCCATTGTATCATATTGAGTAAGAACACAGTTTTCCAGGACAGTGTCCTTATTGCTGTGATGTATGCTTACATCAAAATAATTTTAATGAGATTGTTCCAACTGTAACTCCAAGTCCTAATTGAAGCTAATTTCTACGATTGATTTTTTTTGATTTTTCATTTTGGTTTGTTTTTGATTTTTTACTCGCTGCCAACGCGAGAGTACAACGTAGTGTCCTTCTTGCGCCTAGCTTTTGTGCGTTTTCTTGCGACATCGTAGCTAGTTTCCTTAACCCGAATTCGCATTAAAAATCGCAAATTTGTGTTGCACGGGATAGTCTTGTAAATATTTGTTTGTTGCTGTCTAATTTCATAAAGAAGACGTTCTTTTTCTGTAACTCCTAACGAATTCAGGGACGCGTCGTGAGTAAAAAAGGGGAGCAGCGAAGGTTATTTTTCGCTTATGACCGCGTCCATGGTGTTAGTTGTAGAGCTGATCGAAACCTAACGGTGGCTACCCGATTCGCATTGGCTTTTGAGCGTTGGCCGCTGCCAGCTATTAACGGGGAGCATCCATGTAAAAGCAGTAAACTTGGCAGACATCCTTTAACTTTTCAAAATATAATTATGTCGAATAAAGTCACCCTTTCTAAAGCCAAGTTATAAATTGGAATGGACATACACAAAAAATCGTGGAAAAATTCTTTTAGTACTGAGCTAACATTGATTCGACAAAGTAAATGCCCCCTGATCCCAAAGGATTAAAAAATCATGTTGAAAAATATTATTCGAATCACGAAGTTCTGATCGCATATGGAAGCGAAAAGTTACTCATCATTAATTATCAGTTTATCCGCCGCAATTATTTTATTGTTTTCTATTAGTTTAAAGAAATAGACTCCACTTGTTAAGTTGTTACGTGATAGTTGTATTTCTTCTCCTGAAATATTTTCTATATGTTTTACCAATTGTCCAAAGGCATTGT
>CAYTVR010000438.1:0-4883 GCA_964441245.1 uncultured Saprospiraceae bacterium
GACCATCTCTGGTCCTTACGGTGAATTCTTTATAAAAAATACGAAAAAGGAAATGGTTTACATCGGTGGTGGAGCTGGTATGGCACCACTGCGTTCTCACTTATTCCATTTGTTCCATACTTTGAAGACAACAGACAGAAAAGTAACTTTCTGGTATGGTGGTAGAACGAGGAGAGAGTTGTTTTATATTGATGAGTTTAGAAAAATAGAAAAGGAATATCCAAATTTCAAGTTCTATGTAGCTTTGGATAATCCGCTTCCTGAGGATAACTGGAATATTAAAGAAGGAATTGACGGAGAAGGTGATGGTTTCAAAGGTTACATTATGAATGTGTGTCAAAATGAATACCTAAATAATCATCCTGAGCCAGAAGAAATTGAATATTATTTCTGTGGACCTCCAATGATGAATGCTTCTGTTATCAGAGCATTGGATGAGTTAGGAGTACCTGAAGAAAATATTGCTTTTGATGATTTCGGAGGATAAAAAAATACATTGATTCTCATGCATGCAAAAAAAAGGCGCAAAGAAATAAATTCTTTGCGCCTTTTCTAATTGAAAAAACATTGAAGTTGTTTTTTTTGTAAATAAAAATCCTCTAAAGAAAATTTTTGGAATAAAATGAAGGACATTTGTAATGTGAAAAACGATGGGACTAAATAATTTAATGAACGTGTAATAAACATCCTGACCACCATACATATGCCATGCTTACTATCGCAACCACGTTTGATAAGAGTCCAAATAACTTCATTTGGTTCACGGTATATTCTTCATTTTTGTAAATCAAAAATAAATCGAGTAACAACCAAATTAAGCCAAGTGCTAACATTCCACCAAAAATATATTCTTTAAAAAATACAAAAAGCATACTGACTTCAATAGTTACAATAATGATGATCAATTGCTTTGTATTTTTTCTTCCTATGACTGTTGCAGTTGTTTTTCTTCCAGCCTTTCTATCAGGTTCGATATCCATCACCTCACCAATAAGATGCGATTGAAATGCAAAGAATAACAAGTAGAGGTAAGTTTGCCAAGGAAGCTGTGGGGTTTCATTCAAAAAAATACTAAATGGCGCGATTAATAAATAACCAATTTGGCAAAGTACTTCCCAAGGAGGATTGGAACGTAGTCCTTTTTGAGGTAAATTATAGATCCAATTAATGCCAATCAAGCCAAGCAATAATATAAGCATCTTTACTCCAGCGAGATAAATGAAAATAGGATAAAATATTAATTGAACAAAGACAATAGGTTGCCACAGTTTTTTTAATTGAGCCTCATTTCCTCTAGCTCCAAACCAATAACTGTCTTTCCGAGGATTAAATTCATCGATAGAGCGATCAACGATATCATTCCAGCCATACACCAAAAAATTTAATGGAAATGTGATATAGAAAAGGCCCAACCAAAATACGGATGAATATAAAATATCCATTCCACTCGTTGGTAATAAATACAACCAAAGCGTTGCAAACCATAAACCTGGTCTGGATACTTTTAACCAAAATAAAAGTTGTTTGATCATTTATTTTTTGACTTTTAAAACTCCATCGCTAATTTAAAAATCACCCTTGTATTTTACTTTTCCTCCAACAATGGTATATAAAACTTTGGTATCCAAAATTTCATCATCAGGACAGGTTAATAAGTTCTTAGAGAGAACCACGATATCTGCTAATTTTCCAGCGACTAAAGATCCTTTATCTTTTTCTTCAAAAGCGGCGTAGGCATTTCCCAAAGTATAAGAATGGATGCCTTCCATGCGAGTCATTTTTTGTTCTGTGAAGAATTCTAATCCGGTATCTTTTCTTTTTCGAGTAACAGATGCATAAAAGCTTTCTAAGGCACTAACATCTTCTACTGGGGCATCTGTACCATTCGCAATTTTCACTCCATTGTCCAACAAACTTCTCCAAGCATAAGCACCTTCACGAGCCCGTTCTTCTCCTAATCTTTTGACGACAAAAGGAGCATCAGAAGTACAGTGCACTCCTTGTATCGATGCAATCACTTCAAGTTCTTTGAATCTTGGGATATCCTCGACGGATAAATGTTGGGCATGCTCAATTCGCCAACGCCAATCTTTTTTTTCTTGGTTGTTTTGAAATTCTTTTTCAAATATATTGAGAACTTCTCGGTTTGCTCGATCACCAATTGCATGGACGCAAAGTTGCAGATTATGTTTATTGGCTAGCCCTGCGATGCGATCGACTTCTTCAATTGGGGTTGTATTTTGACCATGAAAATGTGGTTTGTCATGATAGGATTTTAATAACCAGGCGCCATAAGAGCCTAGTGCACCATCAACTTCTGTTTTGATAGCTCGAGAGGAGAAAAAATAATTGCCGGCATCAATTATTGGAAAGCCATTGAGATTACTTTTCATTTTTTCGTAAGAATGTCGAACCATTGCCCATAATCTTAAATCGAGTTTTCCTTCTTCTGCCATCTTTTTATATCGTTCGATTTCAATAAAAGAAGAACCCGCATCTTGAAATGAGGTAATACCTTTTGCTAAGCATTCCTTTTGTGCTAAATCAATGGCCTTATACCAGAATGCTTCTTGTTCTTTTTGAGGAATACTTTTTAAGTATTCTTGATAAGATTGATAGATGGAATTCATGGCTCTTTCTTCAAATACACCAACTAGATTTCCTGAAGGGTCACGAACGATTTCACCGCCAGAGGGATTAGGTGTTTCTAAATTAATACCTGCAGCTTGCATGGCTTTTTCATTGGCAAAAAGAGAGTGACCACTAGCGTGATAAAGGATCACAGGATTATTGGGAGATACTTCACTCAATTGATCATGATAAGGATAACCTTGGTATTGACGATCAAGAGGATTAGTCCATTTTTCTTGATGCCATCCACGGCCTTCAATCCACTCTCCCGGTTGAAGTGTTTTTGCTTTTTCAGCTACTTTTTGAACGACTTCTTCCCAGCTTTTATCATTTAGAAAATTAAGGTTGATCAAGCTTTTACCAAGTCCCGAAAAGTGACCATGTCCTTCTATAAAACCTGGCATAGCAAATTGTCCTTTCAGATCAATGACCTGAGTGGCCTCTCCTCTCATTTGTTGAATCTCAATTGTAGATCCGATTTGTATAATCCGATGGTCTTTTATAGCAATGGCTTCTGTGGTAGCCTGTGTTGAATCAACAGTTAAAAAATTACCATTGATCAAAATAAGATCTGGAACCTGGGTATTTTGACAAGCTGAAAAGCAAAGAACAAGGATTAAGGAAAATGCGAAAGAAGAAAAGGCTTTCATGTATTGGAGAATTATATTCGAAAATCAGGTTGAAAATGCATAAAGAGATTTTGACCAAGATAGGAAATAAAAAAAGCATCCTCCATAAATGAAGGATGCTTTTAGCATAAAGTCTTCTGCCAAAAGCAGAATTCATAAATCGATGTTCTTCTATTAATGCCTATATAATGAAGGAATAATATTCATTTTTCAAAGCGATTGAGGCAGAAATCGAAACCTAAAGATTTATAAAATTGAAATTCTTCCGGAAACTACACCAGAAATATTTTAAGAAAACAGATCAATCGATAGATTAATACAGTTTCTAAATTAAGTTAGTGGGTAATAATGCTAGAACTATATGAAAGTCCTGGCAATATTACCTAACTAACTTTACAATTTTGTTAAACCTGTGAACGAGAAATGGTTTAAGAATTAAAACGGCGAAAAATGGATTACTTTTAGTGAATCCGGACTATGGTACAATCTCTTTTGATTGATATGATAAAGATAAATGGATTGATCTATAAATTAGGCTATAAAAAACCGAAAGGTGGAAAGCCGTTTTGTCATATTTTTTGAATTTTAAAAATTATAAATTACTGGTTGTTAATTGTTTGTGACTATGGAAAAGTTTGTTACAGAGCGTTTTTTATTTACGGGATTTTTTTACATGTTTATCCTCTAAGGAGTTGATAACATATTCCCATAAGTCTTCATAAGGAATGATCTCAACAAAAACAGATTCAGATTTAGCATCAGTAGGAGGATGGGTTAAGTATTTTAGATACTTTTCTGTTTTTCTGAGTACGGCCTGTTTATGAAAACCTGATTTAGGCAATTGAAGTAACATTTTGATAAAGCAGTTACTACGATATGTATCATCTTTTCGAAGGTATCGATAGCAATAAGCATCTAATGCTTCTACTTTATCAATGATGGTATCATATTTCTTTTTATGGAGTAAAAATAAAATTTGGATGATGAGAATAGGAATATTAATTCCTCTTTTATCTGATGAAAAAGAAGGAATACTATTTAAAAATTTAGACAATCGGAATGAAGCACCTTGTAAAGGAGAATCAGCAGAAAGTTCACATTTTTTTATTTCAATAAAGTAGTGAATATAAGCTTCATATATTTTCCAGTTTTCTCGGAAGATGGTTCTAATTTTTGAGCTTTTCTGATATGCTTTTGCCATTTGATAAATCTCTAGTGCTTTTTGATATTTTTTACTATAAAAGCATAAAAGCATGTACAACTCGACCGTTATCATCCAATTAGAACGACCTTTTCGGTGTTTTAAAACCTCTAAACATTTATTAGCAGCTATTTCTCCTTCTTCAAAATTTTTTAAAGGAATATAATATTGAAGTATTTGAAAAAGAAAAAAGAATGGTTGTGGATTTTTATATGGTTTTTCTTCAAAATAAGTGATAGCTTTCTTACAAATACGTATAAGGTTTTCATGGTCTCCCTCAATTTCATAGCGTTTAGATAAAAATCGATATTTATACAAAGAGAGATCGAAGGAGTCTAAATGGTCTGTTTTTTTAATTATTTCTTTTTCATATTTAATGGCTAATTCCAGCGCTTCTTTTTGAAAAGCATGTGTTTTTACTT
>CAYTVR010000439.1:0-4874 GCA_964441245.1 uncultured Saprospiraceae bacterium
CAATTATGGATTCATTTACCGCAAGGGTCTCAGATACTAAAGAAAAAGAAATAAAAAAGAAAGCGCGAAGGTACTCTATACTTTTGTTGCTTTTATTATTGATCCTCCTATTGATGCCTTGGGTGAATGGCGAGTTACAAACTCAAAAAAAATACGAAACGGTGATTATGGTAGATTTTGAAAAAGAATTTACCAAAGCACAGGCTTCCGCTAGACGTTCTTCTGCTCGAAAAGCAAGTGCTGCAGCAAAGCCGAAAACGGAAGAAGCGCCACCTCCAAAAGAAACCAAACCTGTAGAAGAAACTCAGCCCAAGCCTGAAGTAAAACCTGTTGAGAAGCCTGTTGTCAAACCCAAACCGACGCCGGCTCCTATCAAACTACCTAATCGTAAGCCTGTATTGTCCACGACTGAACCAGAAGTCGCTTTGAATTCTTATTTAAAAGATATTTCAAAAAATGCACAGATTAAGGAAGTATCAGAAGAAGTGACAGAAGTAACCGAAGAGATTTCAGAAGATTTCATGAAAGAGATCTCTGATTACTTTAAGAAAAATTCAAAAAAGTCAAGTACCACTGGTTCTGGTAGCACTCCTAATGCTGATGGCGGTAGCAGTAGTTCTGCTAATGCTGGTAATCCGTCTGACGGAGGTGAAGGCGATTCCGGAAGTTCCGATAGCGGCAATGCCAATACCGATGGTCAAGGAGATGCTGGAGATGCTGGTCCGGGGACTTTTGATGGCAATGGATTGCTGACGAGAAAAGTCATTCGTAGAGCCAATGTGGAAAGTATTATTAAAAACACTGGAAAAATTGTCATCAACCTTTGTGTCAACCAAGATGGGAAGGTCATCTTTTCAAAAGCGGATAAAAAGGAATCAACTATTACCAGTAGAAGCATTCTCAAAAGAGCAGAAATCACCGCCGCAAAATATCGCTACGAAAAAGACTACACCGTCGCAGAACGCCAATGCGGTAAACTTTCCTTCGTTGTAAAAATTGAGAAATAGGTATTGGTGTTGTGGTGTTTTAGTTATTGGTTGTTGGACACTTTCAACGTATCAATCGTAAACATACATACCAGCAACCACAATACTAAAAACCAGTAACCAAACAACTACAACACCAAAATAAATGCCGCTCGAAATAGAACGTAAATTTCTGCTTAAAAATAAGGATTGGAAAGCGGTTGCGGACCAAGGAACTATCCTAAAACAAGCTTACCTTAATACAGATCCAGAACGAACTGTTCGAGTGAGGATCAAAGGACAACATGGTTTTTTGACGATTAAAGGAAAGACGGTAAAAAGTACTCGACAAGAGTTTGAATATGAGATTCCGTTGGAAGATGCATTGAGTTTACTAAAACTATGTAAAACTCCTGTTATTGAAAAAATACGCTACCTTGTCCAAGCCGATGAACTCACTTGGGAGATCGACATTTTTGAAGGCATCAACGCAGGATTAGAAATGGCAGAAGTAGAGCTGACTGCTGAAAACCAACAAGTTATTTTGCCCGATTGGATTGGAAAAGAAGTCACCGAAGATCCACGATATTATAATTCTAATCTAGTACAATTTCCTTTTTCAGAATGGCAAAAATAAAGACTAAGTATTTTCCTAATATACACAAGTCGAAGGATCAGCTTTCACAAAATAAGACTTATAATTTTTCGCTTTTTCATCCATACATCCACAAAGGTTCAATAAAGAAATAGACCTGAAATCTATCGGATGTGTCTCCGCCTGAATCGAAATATAACCTTCCGATATCGGCGTACCATCTTTTATATAAATAGAATCTTGCCCTTTGATATTTCCACCTCCAGCAGTCGGATGAGTATACTCCATGACCACCTGATCTTCCACAATGTGTTGGATGAGGGAATCACCTAATATCAAGACTTCCATTGTTACCCATTGATCTCCATGATACGTTTTAGAACTCGAACTAATGCAATGAGTCGTAAATAAAGTATCGCCCATCAATACGTTTGTGCCAGGTGTACAAAGATTTCCAGTCGGTCGCTCTTCTGTTCCATCTCCACCTAAAAGTTGCACCTCCAATGAAATAGGAAAATTTTGTGGTACGCTCATACTTTGAGGAGATTGACAATGCAACATGAGACCATTATTTCGAAAAGCCCAAGCCGGACCATTTGGCATTTGATCCCCTACGAAACGGTAATCTGCTTTGATTCGATAATGCGAAAATTTTTCTTTATAAAATAAATGTCCAAAATTTCCATTGAAGGTATCCTGTGCTTCATAACGCACACTTAATAATTGATCTTTGCAAACAAATCTATTTTTATAATTTTCACCTATCGGAAATCCAGCAAACTTAGGCGTCCAATCTTTCATATTATTTCCATCAAAAATATCAATCCATACTTCTTCTTGAGGATTGTTGTTGGCGTGATTTGTTTGGCAAGCTTGAAAAATAATAAAACAGAAAATGATATAAAAAGGTAGACTGCTTAATGGTTTCATGATAAATCGTTTTTTTAAAGGTAAATCAAAACCTTCAAGAATTCAAAACTAAAATAAAATTTTCCCATTCCCCCCAACAACTAACCTATTCACCCCAAAACTTGCCCTCCAACAAATCGATGTTGATCCAATAACACCTCAAATCATCCTATTCAACCCAAGCATTATAATAGGACTTGTCTCGAAAATAAATTGCTCGTAATTTTAAAATGTGCTATAAAATCTATCGCTAACTAAGCCGCTTAAAACTGCTATTTTGGCGCAACAAAAAATATTAATAAGAAAAGCTATGGAGGTATAACTACCTCCTTGAATTTTAGATTTTCATCAAAACCAAAGTCTATGAATGTACTAAAACAACCTTTAGTACCGGCCATCCTATTGCTGGTACTCGCCTACTCTATGTTGCATACCAATTTTAATATTTACTTTATCGATGATAGTTGGACCATTTCCAATGTTTGGAATTTCAGTCAACTTGGGAGTAATGAAGATTTGGTCTTTTTAGAATCTAATGACTTAGGCAGAAAACAATACTTCAGCACGACTTACTATTTCATTTGTGGTCTATTTTTAAATCTTTTTGGTTGGACCAAAAGTAGTGCCTTTCTTTTAAATTCTATTTTTATTTTTCTCTCCTCTATCGTCTGGTGGTTTATTTTAAAACGGCTTCCTTTTTCGAAAAAAATTATGTGGCCCTTTGTTTTGTTTCTTCCATTATTTCGGCCTTTTTTTAGTGCTGCGCATACTGGACGTGCAGATGCATTAACTTTCTTAATCGTATCTTTTCTCTTTTTACAATTTATTCAGCGACGATATTTTTTAGCCGGATTGCTATTAGTTGTAGCCATAGAAACACATATAATGGGCGTGATTGGAGCCTTCTATTTATTGGCTTATTTTATTTATAAAAGGGAAGATCTGCTTTTCGATTTTGAGCATTTCTGCGAAATGAGTTTACATTTCTTGGTAGGATTAGGATTCGGTTTTATTTACTATTATGTACTCCATTGGGAAGTTTTTTCTTTAGAAACCATGATGGCATTGATCACAAGCAAACAAGATATGAGTTCTCCACTCAACAATTATATTTTGGCTTATTTTACAGATATGGATTGGGCCAGTCATGTCTGGGAATTGATTTTATTTCTAGTGGGTTTCTTTTTCTATTTTAAAAACAAGCTATATCGTAAAAATAAATTTCTTGCGATCTTACTACTCGTATTAGTCATTTCCACCTTGATCACTCGAAGAGAAAATAGAGCTTACTTTATTTATGTGGCTCCTGCTTTTCTATTGATGTTGTTCTATACGTTTGAACAAATTCATCGCTTACCCATTTTCATAAAAGTGTTGTCTACCACTTTTGCTATTTATTTCGCGAGTTTATTTTATATGCATCGTACTTATGATTTTGATCATCTGTCCCATCAGATAGAGCATTCACTGGTCAAGCAAAACCTACCTGTTGTTGGGATATCTGATATTTGGTTTGCAGCCAAAGAAAGAAGCTTTCATCCTTTCAATAGTCATCGGGATTTTAACCAAGTAAATTTGGAAAACTTTTATTTGGTTGAAACCAATTACCTAGCGCTTCACGATCAATTGTATAATCATTACATAAAATATTTTTTTGAACATTGTGATTGCCTTATGGTCCAATCATTACCTGCGTTAGATCAAAATCCTTTAAATATTTATGAATGTAAAAAAAGAGTAGCATCTAAATTTAACTTCGTCAAACCAGCATATCCGGGATGGAAAGCAGTTTTAAAAAAGCATTTGGCCTCTATATTTTGATCATTAAACGGCAGCAAAATATTACAGGCTGAAGAAAATTGCTTAAAACCATGGAGCAAACCCCATTTGGCCGACAGCCATAATCTATGAGAGATCAAAGCAAAAAACATAGAGAAAATCCCAAACGTCGACGTAAATAATCTATCAAAAAACGCGATACTCCGAATCCAAAAAAGCATTGGCTTCTTCTTCTCGAAACCTTGCTTTCTCATTGTCCCAATGCAATGTTTGATTTGGAAATCTTCCTGCAATGACGCCTAGAAGAATCGTTTCTGTCAATCTTGCTGCATAGGAAAATGGAGCCGTACAAGTATCTTTTCCTAAACAAGCATCGACAAATTGATGATAATGTTTTGGTCCTTCTGACTCGTAATTACGGATAGGTTCACCTAAATTAAATTGATCGATATCCATTTCTTTATATGCTCCGTTGACAATCAATCTGGGTAATTCTAAAAAGTGAGGCAACAACAATCTACCTTTCTCACCCATAAACATTGCACCTTGATCGGGGAGTTGTTCACCATTGGGCAATTTCAGATCTTCATGATCTTCCGGAGCTCCTTCCCCATCGTACCAAACCC
>CAYTVR010000440.1:0-4857 GCA_964441245.1 uncultured Saprospiraceae bacterium
CTTATTGGCTTATTCTCTTTGAACCTCTGGGTTCAAGCAGCGCTATCCTCAAACAGTTTTTTGACTGGCCCCCCGTCCCGATATCGTAATCTTTCGCGAGACCTCATACCCTCTGGGTCGAGGCAGTTCATTTAGTCAATGATATTAAGTGTATTGGATATACCACTAATGACTATTGAGATATTTGATGATAAGTCAACAAAAAATTCTATCCATTTACATAGTCTGTTAAATATTTAAAATGCGTTCCCAAATGTCCATCGATAGCGACTGTTGCTCTTTCAATAACAGAACTGTTTTCTTCTTTGACTAATTCAGGAAGTATATGTTGTATAAACTGTTCTCCAAAGGCCAAGGAAGCATCTCTTGGTAATTCATTGGGTAAGTTGTCAATCGTCATCATATCAATACTGCTTTTTTGAAAAGGAGCCGTTTCTGTTTCGGTCTTTGGATCATATCCAAAAAATGGATCGGCAATTGTGCTGGCCCGCAGGGTAGAAGGGATGGACGAAACTGGCGCAATATCACAGGTGACATCGGCGATGACTTGAATCTTAAAGTCAGGAAGTTTCATTTCTTCTTTGCTAAAAAATGCTGGCGCCTGATTGTCCCAATAAATACCATTGATAAAAATGTCGCTGACTTTTGTAAAAGGGGCAAAAATGGATTGGTACTCTTTTGGGTTATTATAAAAGTGAGTGACCTCAAAAGGAGAAGCATCTTTTTTGGCGACATAATCTTTACATCCTAATTGAGTAAAAACGGGACCATCAAAAGCTTGATTTAAAAAATCCGCAGGAGATACCTTTTGGATGCCCATGTCATTCAACACTTGAGCAGCTCCTGATGCTACTCTTCCTGTACCAGATAGTACAATTTTTAGCGGCGGAAAAGTAATGGTTTTATAATGGTCAATGGCTTCTTTATAATCGTAGCAATCTTTCATCCTTTTCATTTCGAAAGCACCACTTCGCAATCCATAAGTCAATAATCCATTGTGAGCACCTACCATTCCTGCAAAGTGACCAAAAGCAATTAAGCGTTGTCCTTTTTCATTGGTCAATACTTCATAATCTAGTAACTGAATTTTTTTGGCAAGAATAGTTTGCAATAACGAACGATTATAGACTTGTTGCTTAATCGTATGTGAAAAGAAGAAATATATTTTATTAGGAATTAAAGAATCTTTGGGCACTTCTTTGACGCCCATCAGGATATCACAATCGGAGAGGTCATCTTGAAAGGGAACACCTGCGTCTTGATACTCTTGATCCGAATAGCAACGATTAGGAGAGGGCTTTACAACGATCTCAATCGGATACTCTTTTAATAATTGAGCGCATTGTATGGGAGTTAATGGTACTCTAGAATCTGGTGGTGTTTTTTCTTCGCGGATGATTCCTATTTTCATTTTATATTATTTTGAGCTGTGATTTTTGTACGTATTATATGTATAGCATTTGCTTGTAAAAGCATGAAATGGTCACAAAAATAAAATAAAAAAATGAATGAAATCAATAGAATAAAAAAGAAGCTGTTGAAAATGAATCAAGAAGATATAATTGAAAGAAAAATACTTCTTTTTTAAGTTTAACAAAAGGGAGTAAAACGCGTTTTTTTGACTAAGTGTTAAATATTTTGAACTAATGTAAATTTGTGACGACAATTAGTTGAACTGGCACGGAGTTTGCAAATCTCTAATTGTCTTTCGTACTTCCCCTTTTTTATCTCCCAATATTCTTCCCCACGATTTTCTCCCAAATCATTTTAACCTCCCATACCGTTTTAACCTCCCACAATTATTTTCCCCCTCGATCCATGTAATAACCATTTTTGCTTTTTGACATAACAACATAACTTATTTTTTTGCACAACAACATAACCATGAAGATTACTACTTTATTTTTAGCAATATTCTTCTCCCTTAATTTGATGGCTAATAACGGTACACCTACTAATGTAGAACCTACGGTAAAAGAGCCAACATCACCTATTGCTTTTTCTAAGATTTTTTATTCTGATTACGCCAATACGACATTATTTGTTGATTTTGAAGCCCTAGGCGGTCAGTTTACTCAATTGAACATTCTAAGAGAGGATGAATTGATGTTAGAAGATAATGTTAGTGATCTTCCTACGAATACGATATATGAAATTAACCTTGAGGTTTTAAGAGCCGGTGAGTATACATTGGAATTAGAAACCCCAGAAGGTATTAAAGTTATAAAAGAATTTGTGATTAATTAGCTCTATTTAGTTTTTTTGGAATTTTCAACTAAATCGCTCAGGCTTTATTGACTGGGCGATTTGTTTTTTTATAATAAATTTATGGAGCTAAATGATTTCGTTTGGTATTTTGGTGAACCAAATTTATTTGGTTGTCAAAGCAAAGCTTTGAAAGCGTAAAAACTTCAACTTCATTATATATTTTGACCAAATGAAATCATAAAGAACCAAACTTATTTGGTAAATATCTTTTTAAAAAATTTGTCTTTAGGCGTGATGGAGTTAGTAATGCGCACATTATTATTTTCATGTTCCTTAGTTACTTAACACCTGAATAAGTTTGAATGACCGTTTTTCTTGAGATCAACAAACGTAAAATTTCATACTCTATAAAAAAAACATACCTTTGCATCCCAGTACATTAGTGACAGATGGAAACTTTTTCGTCTTACTATCAGTTATACTACTGGAAATTGGCAAACGAGCCAATCAAAATACTTATAACTATACGAATAAAGGGCTTGGATTTAGCGAAAATGAATATTCAATATCCATTAAGAAATATCGAATATTCAATACCTCTAAATTCGGACTAATTTTAAAATGAATATTCCTAATTGGATATTGGATATTTCAACGATACTAAACCAGGGGCTGAAATGGAATCGACAGGAAAGATTATTGGTTAGTAAGCATGTCGGAGTAAGATTGCTCACTCCGTTAACAAATGGTAATCACAACCTTTATACGGCAATCGTAATTTTGCCATGGCAGCCTAATTCTAGGAATTAGAATGCCTTTGTGCCACACGCTTGACGCCTGATACACAGCGTTGTCGCACACCATCATCCCGTTAACGCGGGGCTCAGGCTAGCAAAGCGGACTTCCTTGACTGCCAAGCGAAACTAAAGAGGATAAGGATTTGGTAATGGTTTGTTGGTGAACCTTCCCATTTCTCGAAAATTCAATCATCAAATAAACATGTAGAAAGCTCTCGAATGCTTTGTCTGGACCAGGGTTCAAATCCCTGCAGCTCCACAAGAGAATTAAATTCTCCATATGGCACCTTAGGGTGCCATTTTTGTTTTTGGAAGAACCGTGGGAAAGTTCACTTTTTTACGACTCTTCCAAAATTAAAATCTTCGTAAGAAGAATGGATGATTTAATTTTGACCTTTGAGGCAATAGGGATCAGTAAATTAATCCCTGCAGCTCCACAAGAGAACCAAGTTCTCCATTTGGCATCCTAGGGAGCCATTTTTGGTTTAGGAAATATTTAGGACCTTATTGAAATAAATTTTACAAAACTATTTTTTTACGAAAACTTAAAACAATGAAAAACACATTTCTCCTTTTATGCTTTTGGATATGCTCTGCTAGTACACTTTTAGCTCAAGAATGGACTCGTATTCCCTATGAGGATATTAGTTCTGATGGACTAAACATTATTTCTTTATATGAAGATGCCGATGGTCATGTTTGGGGTGGTAATTCTTATGCTGGTCGGATTATCCGTTGGGATGGAACGACTTGGGAAGTATTTAATAATGCGATTACGGGCTTGACTTATGAATCGCCTTCTGTTGGCGAAATTTTTCAAGACGCTGACGGTCTATTGTGGTTTTGTTCATTTGGAGATGGCTTGGCTACCTTTGATGGAACAACTTGGACCAATTACAATACAAGTAATTCATCTATTCCGAGTAATCTAGTTTCGGATGTAATAGAAAAAGATGGGAAATTGTGGTTTACAATGGCTAAAAAATTGGTGTCTTACGATGGATCGAATTGGGAGGCTACTGAAATTCCTGATATCACTTGGTTCGCAGGAGGTTTAGCAGCATTAGATGATGGTAGTTTTTTTGTTTCCATTCTTAACGGCAACCCCATAAGAAAATATGATGGCACCAACTGGGAAATATTTAGTTTAGATAATTCTAATGTCGCTTCTGATTATCAATATTATGTTGAAAAAGTAGATGGACAAACTTTTTGGTTTGGAGGTCCTAATGGACGAGCTACTTTGTATGATAATGGAACTTTTATACCTTCTGGCGACATATCAGGTTGGTCATTAGGTTTGGGAGATTATATTTTAAAAATGGCGATTAATGGATCTAAAGATGATGTCTGGTTTGCTACTGGTGGAGGTTTAGCTCATCTAAAAAACAACAATTGGACGAGGTTTGATCCATCAAATTCTCCGATGACCACTTCCGAGGTGCAATCAGTTTTGATTGCTTCTGATGGTAAAATTTGGAGTAGTACGGAAACGGAAATATTAATTTATGATCCAAGTGGAACGACCAATACAAAAGAATTGTCCAACACGATTGGCTTAAACATCTTAAGTAATCCTGTTCAGTCAAATCTCCATTTGACCATTGAAAATGAGGAGAGTATTTTTAATGAAAATGCTTTGATTACCATTTATAATCTAGCAGGTCAAGCATTGATGGCCCAAAAAGTAGGTGAAAAGACCATCGATATAAATGTTGAACAATTAAGTGCCGGAACCTATATTTTAGAATACGCAGATCCGACAAATAAAGCGTCGAAACAATTTGTAAAAAAGTAAATAGAGTTTATGACTAGCGATTTTGTATAGGAAGCAAATAGAGGTTTTGAATCC